>JAUVJE010000054.1 GCA_030592355.1 Clostridia bacterium | reverse complement strand
TTTAGCGGTTCTGAAAAATATACACCTGTGGATAATGTGAACCCGGACCTTGAAAACGTTACTGAAAAGCAGAAAATCGATTTTGCCATGGAACTTGAAAAAAAGGCACTCGCGATGGACCCGAGAATTAAAGCGAGTCAATACTGTGTGCTCGGTACGGGATCAGGCACCTCGCTGCTTGCCAATACAAAGGGGCTTGAATTGACTGACAGCGGGAACTATGCATATGCATTCATTATGGTGTTGGCTTCTGAAAATGATGTTTTCAGTTCCGGTTATGATTTTATAATTGACAATGATTTTTCTAAATTCGATGTTGATAAGATGGCAAAGACCGCCGTTGATATGGCACTGGATTTTCTTGATGCAAAAACCATAAAGAGCGGAAACTATGAAATAATACTAGACGGTATGGTTTCAGCAGACTTGCTTTCCGCGGTATCGTCCATCTTCTCAGCCAGGGCGGTTCAGAAAAACCTGTCGATGCTCAAGGGTAAGCTCAATGAAAAAATCGCAGCTGATTGTATTACCCTGGTTGATGATCCGTTTCTGATAGGCGGAACCGGTACTGCATCCTTCGATGGCGAAGGTGTTGCAACCCGGTATAAAAATATCATTGAAAACGGTGTATTGAAGACATATCTGTATAATTTGAAAAGCGCAGGTAAAGACGGAGTGGAATCTACCGGTAATGCATCAAGGGGCTCATATAAGTCAACAATAGGAATATCGGCTGCTAATTTCTATTTTAAACCAGGTGAAAAAGATGTTAACGAATTGATATCCGGGGTTGAAAAGGGCATACACATAATTGAACTAGACGGCATACATTCCGGATTCAATCCAATTTCCGGAGATTTTTCACTGCCGGCAAAGGGGTACTTGATTAAAAACGGTAAAAAAAGCCGTTCCGTAAACCAGATAACAGTATCAGGCAATTACTATGAAGCGTTAAAAAATGTTACTGCCGCAGCTTCCGATTTGAAGTTCGCATTCGGAGGAGGAACAGGTTCTCCATCACTATTGGTTAAAGAACTGGCAGTAGCCGGGGAGTAATATGAAAAACGAAGTACACGGTAATACGAACGGACTAAAAAAAAGCATACTCGAAAGGCTGATGGGACTATACGATATTATTAGTGAGCCTGGTTTACTGTGTGATGAATTAATCCTCAGTGAAATATGTAGTATGACAGGTATTATTAACCGCGAAATTGCCGTATATATATCTTCATCTGGAAAAGTAGATTATATTGCCGTGGGAGATTTCAGGACCGTATCTTTGGATTCATCCAAAATCGGCCGCGGGGCGCGATGCGTGCATACCCATCCCAGAGGCGGTGGTATGTTATCTTCAATTGACCTAGATACACTCAAGCAGACAGGTCTGCTGCTTATGGCAGCTGTGGGAGTCAGTGCTGGTAAACCCAATGGTATCTATGGCGCTTATATGGGTGAGAAGGTAGAAGCAGAAGTGCTCGGACCCTATTTTTCACTTGAGTCAACATCTGACTTAATTGACACTGCCCTGGAATTCGGAAGTTGGAAACCAGTTGAAATTTATCATGACGAAGAAAGGGTTATTGCTGCCGGAGTCAGTGTGCCCGGCAGTAAAGCATTACTTGATGAACTGAAAGAACTGATATCTTCAGCAGGCGGACAATGTGTTCATATGGTAGAACAGAGTCGGGATGGATATGACTCAGCATACTACATGGGTAAAGGTAAAATCACTGAACTGATGCATCTTTGCAGTAGGCTTGAAGCGGATACAATTGTGTTTGATGATCCGCTCTCACCGGGACAACTCAGTCATATAGAAAAAGTGCTAAAAAAAATAAAGATACTCGACAGAAGTTCTTTGATATTGGATATATTTGCTCAAAGGGCAAACACAAAAGAAGGGAAAATTCAAGTTGAACTTGCTCAGCAAACTTATAATCTTCCACGCCTTGCAGGGCTTGGAATTGCCCTTTCGCGTCTTGGCGGAGGAATAGGGACAAGAGGTCCCGGTGAAACCATGCTCGAGACAGACAGACGGCATATTCTAAGAAGGATGAATTTCCTCAAGAGGGAATTAAAGAGTATTCAGATACGTAGAGAAATGTTAAGTGAGAACCGAAGAAAGAAAAATATATTTACAGTAGCTCTGGCCGGGTACACAAATGCAGGTAAATCAACTTTGCTCAATATGCTGACAGACAGCACAGTTATTGCTGAAGATATACTTTTTGCTACCCTGGACCCTTCAGCCAGAAAACTCGAATTACCATCAGGTGAAGATATAATAATAATAGATACAGTAGGCTTCGTAAGCAAACTTCCACATGAATTGGTAGAGGCTTTTAAATCGACACTTGAAGAAGTTAGCAAGGCTGATTTAATTCTTCATATAATGGATGGTTCGAGTCCCAAGATGGAAAATCAGAAAGAAATTGTATACGAAATATTAAATGAATTAGGTGCAGGAGAAATACCGGTTCTTGAAGTAGTAAATAAAATAGATTTAACAGACAACACTGATATTTACAGGGACATAGGCAACAGATTTCCAATTTCTGCACTAACAGGAGATGGCATACCTGAGCTTTTAGAAAAACTTGAAGTTGCTGCTGAAGGAGCCAGGATAACAGTTGATATCAACGTTCCATACGATAAAGGTGCACTTATATCATATATTCATGAAAACACAGATGTTATTTCAAAAGAGTACGAAAGTGAATTCATCAGTTTTAAACTTAGACTGACTAAAAAGAGTCTTTCCAAAATTAAATCGGAATTAAATCACTAACCTGCAGTATTATGAAAGCAATATTCAGTTTTGTTCTATTTTTCTTTCTTGGATAATTGATTCAATTATTTGACGTATGACTCCTACCATATACGGAGAGCATGTGTCGAGAAAACTTGATATATATGCGGCATTTTTGTCGTACCCCGCAATACCCTTTCCCTCAACCATGTATGACATGGGACAGCCAAGGGCTTCACATATTTTTTTTAGTTTTGTTAAGGTAGGTTTAGCGTCGCCGTTTTCAATTCTGCAGATATAAATATTGGAAGTCTCAGCAAAGTCTGCAAGTTGCTCCTGGGTGAGCTTGCACTGAAGTCGTTTACTTCGTATTCTTTTTCCGATAAGTTTCCAATCCATAGATGTTGCTCCTAGAGATGCTACATACATATTAGCAATAAATCAAACATTATTAAACATACCGGTGTTATGAAATAAATAACAATGGAATAGATTTTTAAAGTGTTGATTAATAGGTTCCATTTGTCTCCAGTATTACATTGGAAGTTTTTTTAACGATATTTGAATTTGCGATTTTATCGTCAAGAAATTTTTTGTATAGTTTTGAATCGATTGGCAAATCAACCATTTTTCCCGTCCAGGATGAAAGAAGCATGGCATTTGACAGCATTAAACTGTTAATTCCCTCAAGACCGGGGGCAATGAGCTTTTCTCTATGGAGTATGGCGTTAATAAAATTGCGTGTAATTCCTTTATGTTGCGGATTCTCACCGCTTGTATCGATTTCTTCGACGGTGTTATCAGGTTGGCCGAAACCGCCTTTGAATTCGCTGTTGAATTTTCTTTCAGACATCTCCAGCTTATAGAAGAGAAGTTTATTATCCTCTATTACTAATTTGCCCATATCTCCGCTGATTTCAAATCTGTTGGTTCCGGGAGCTTCACCGGTTGTAGTAATAAAGACGCCGGTAGCGCCATTTTCGTATTCAGCAAAAGCGGTTACATCGTCCTCGACCTCTATATCATGGTATTTCCCAAAATAGCAAAATGCATTAATTCTTAAGGGCATGCCGCATATCCACTGCCATAGATCGAGCTGATGGGGATCTTGATTTAGAAGAACTCCTCCTCCTTCGCCTTTCCATGTGGCTCTCCAGGTGCCTGCATTGAAATAGCTTTGGGGACGGTACCAGTCGGTAATAATCCAAACGCTTCTTTTTATTGCGCCAAGTTCGCCGTCGTCAATCATCTGTTTAGCCTTAAGATAAATTGGATTTGTCCGTTGATTAAACATCATGGAGAAGAATTTTCCGCTTTTTTTTGCAGCGGCGTTCATTTGCTCGACTTGCAGCGTATAAACTCCGGCGGGTTTTTCGCACAGTACATGTTTCTGGTTTTCAAAAGCCTTGACCGCAAGTTCAGAGTGAAAATAGTGAGGGGTCGCTATCAGTACGGCGTCGCATGAACATGACGAAAGCAATTCATTGTAATCACTGAATATAGCTACATGCACCGGAAGTTCTTCCCGGGCTTTTTTTAGCTTTCCTGGATCATTGTCAAACACACAGGACAATTCGCAACCCGGCACTTCACCGTCAAGAATATATTGTGCATGCGTAGAGCCCATGCTTCCGTAGCCAATAATTCCAAGTTTCACTTTATTCATAACTAGTCCTTCATGCCATAATGTATTGTAAGGTTGTCATAACTTTGTCCAAGGCAATCGAATTCCGAAATTTCACATACATCCTGCTCAACGGCACACCACTCAACAGCTGTTTCTTCACAAGCGGTAATTATCTTTTCCCAGTTCAGATTTCCTTCTCCGACAGGAGCAAAAATCTGATCCCTGCCCGACATTGCCATATCCTTAAAATGGATGTATCCCATGCGGCCGTCCAGTTTATAAATCCAGTCAACAGGGTCGCCGCCGCCTGCCTGAACCCAGTATGTATCAATTTCAAATTCGAAACTATTTGGATCAGTTTCTTCCATCAAAATATCCATAATGAGTTTGTCGTTGTATTTTTGAAACTCAAAATTGTGATTATGGTATATGAGTCTTAAACCTTCCTTCTTGAGAATTCTTCCTATCTCATTGTACTCATGGGCAAATCTTACGATTCCGTCATAATTGTTTTGGTATTCTTCAGGCATCATGCCGATACCCACGAATTCACAATTCCATAAGTGGTGTTCTTTTATAACTCCCTTGATATCATTTTTAAGCCGAAGTGCAGAGGTGTGGGTGGCGGACATTATCATGCCCGTTTCATCGAGGCAATTCTTTATATCCCCCGGATCCATTGGACCTGCTCCCGAATGTTGAAAACTTTTATATCCCAGTTTTTTTACTTTATACAGGGTGTCTTTAAATTCCCCGAGTGTTTTTGTATAGTTCCTAAGCGTAAAAAGCTGGGCTGATATTTTAATATCTTTCATGGCTTATCCTCCTTATGAATTATGTATGGGTCCCTGAATATTATATTACATTATGATATGCAGTAATAAATAAAATCTACACATTTATAATATTTTTAGATATAATCAACTAAGAATAAGGAGCCTGGCAATGCAAAAACGTTCTTTAGCGGCAATCTTTATATTATTCGTTTTCTTAAATATATCTTCTTGCAGTAAAAAAATAGAGCAAATAGGTGAAAAACCCATGCTTGAAGGAATAGATATTCAAGAGAAAATTGATAAATTCGATATATATATTGTAGCGGCAAGCGAAATCAGTTCCGGATATCTTGAAGCCGCAGCAATTGAATTTAATAAAATCTTTGATATAGACTTGAACGTAAGACTTGAATTCGGTATGGATATTTCTGGAATTAAATCAACACAGCAGGTAAGAAACACAGGCGCAGATGGGTTATATTTATTTCCTTATGCAAGTATATTGCGAATCAGTGAACTCGCTGCCACCGGTGACATACTCCCCCTGGAAGAATATCTTGCAGAAAATCCTGTATGGAATGAACTTCCGGCTGCTATGAGAAAGATGTATAAATCTGATGATGGTCACATATGGGCTATTCCAAGAGGATTTACCCCCGTTGTAATGGGGCGCGTATTTAGAGCCGATTACCTAAAAGAGTTGGATTTAAGTATTCCCAATAATTTAGATTCGCTATATGAAGTTTCTAAAGCGCTTGCAGAATCGGACCCTGATAAAAACGGCATCAATGACACTTATGGAATGGCCTACAGCAATGCAGGTAGTTTTAGAGATATTTTTTATGCAAACGGAGTGCCGGTTAACACAAGTAATGATGGATACCAACGCACCAGTATCTCATACAACACTATTTACGGATCTTTTGAAGATAGTATGCTCATGGACGAAATGAAAACCACCCTTGAATATATTAAAGGATTAAGGGAGACGGGCATACTCAGACAAATAAGAGGCAGATATTCCTCCGGAATCTCGGGATTTCTTGAAAATAACAGCCTTGCCAACAGCTATGTCAAGGTACCCGGTTATGTATTTACAGATGAAAGGTTTGCTGTTGTCAGCGGTATCCGGGGAAACCAAAGTGTTAACCTAAATCCTCTGACATATGATTTGGCCGATGGATTTTATCTTATGGGTGCAAATACGGAAAAACCCGGAATGACAATAAATTCGTTTGTTGACATTATGTACGGAGACTTAGAGGGATACTTATTTGCAAGCAGAGGCATCCAGGGCACCACCTATAATTTGAATAGGGGAACAGTGGAAGTGCTGGATAAGGATTTCTTTTCTTACAGCCGTGAGGCATTATTAAAAGGGAATCCGCTGTATACATATGAAACAATGGATATTGAGCTTAATACAGAAATGGCAAACGGAGATATTTTAGGGAAAATAATAAGCAATGCAACAGCAAGGGACTTGTACATTGAAAAGGGTAAGGAAGATGAAATAATATTCGATATAACCATTAAAATGGCCTATCCGGAAATCTTTTTACCAAAGCCAGGTGAAATTATCAATAGTGCTGCGGGGGCTATGTTTGATTCGCATTTCAACAGGATACTTTCCCAGAGAATTTCAATTGACGATGCAATCGATAGATATGTAAAGGATATGAAGCGTTTGGGTATGCAGGATATTATAAATGACTTGAATCAAAAAATCGGAGCAGTTACCAGATTTAAATATTAGGATATAGATATAGCAATGGCAATGGCGCATAACATGCGAATTAATAAGGAGTAAATAATGGGAACAAAAAAAATTATCAACGGTAAAATAATTACCCCCTATAGAATGATGGATGATGCAGTTATTCTTATAGAGGACGGAATAATCATTGATGTTTCAAAAGAAGCTGTTGCTTCGGATGCAGACATAGTTATTGACGCAGGCGGCAAGTATATATCGCCGGGATTTATTGATATTCATACACATGGAGGGGGCGGGCATGATTTCATGGACGGCAACCCGGAATCTTTTAAAATAATAGCAGGAACACATAGCCGTTATGGAACGACAATGATGTTTCCTACTCTCACATCAAGCCGCTTTGATATTTTGAAAAAATCCATAAAGAATTTCAATGAGCTTGATTTCAGCGATATAGCTGAAGCCCGTATGCCCGGACTACATCTGGAAGGACCGTATTTTTCTATGGAGCAGCGCGGTGCGCAGGATCCCAGATATGTGAGGGCGCCGCAAAGGGATGAGTATATGGAAATTCTGGATATGACTGATAAAATTTCCCGCTGGAGCCTTGCTCCTGAACTTCCAGGAGCTGCTGAATTTTCTCTGGAATTACGAAAACACGGCATTATTCCTGCAATCGGCCATTCGAATGCCACATACGAAGAAATGCTGACCGCATATGAGCAGGGATTTGAACTTGTTACACATCTATACTCGGGATGCTCAATTATGAGACGCATCAATGCATATCGTGTGGCAGGAGTCGTAGAGAGCGCCTTTTTGATTGACGGAATGTACGTAGAAATCATTACCGACGGACATCATCTTCCGGAAAGTTTGTTGAAACTTATATATCAAAACAAGGGGGTTTCAAAAATTGCCCTGATAACAGATTCAGTCAGAGCAGCCGGGGATTCAGCCATTGAAACTATTGTAGGTGATAAAGAAACGGGCATTAAAGCTATCATTGAAGACGGTGTGGCAAAACTTCCTGACAGAAGTGCTTTTGCGGGAAGTGTAGCGACAATGGACAGGTGCTTAAAAACTATGGTAAACACCGCAGAAGTAAGCATTGTCAAGACAATTGAGATGATGACGGCAACTCCGGCAAAAATAATGAAGGTTTATAACAAAACCGGTTCATTATCACCCGGAAAATATGCAGACATTGTGTTTTTTGATGATAAACTGGACGTTAAACTAACTATGATCGGCGGCAGGGTAGTCTTTGAAGAAGAATAAATTTCTGACAATCAAAGGGTATGGATATAACGTATTTCTTACACCGGGGGACAGACGTTCGATATCTTTGAGAATGCTGTCTTCAAAAGAGCTGGAAGTAAGGTTTCCGCAGCGCATGAGCCAAAGAATAATCTTCGATTATATTTATTCTAAAAGCAGATGGATAAAGAAAAAACGGGATTTTTTCATAACTGCGGAGTCAACGGGAGCGGGCAACGGTATCGTTGAAGGACGGATTCTTTATTTTTACGGAAATCCATATAAAGTTAAAATTAAAGGCGGCTGTATCGCAATTGACAGCGATACTATTTTTCTTCCGGCCGGATGCAGTATAAAGCATCTTGAAGAATGGTACCGGGAAATGTCAAAAAAGACCGTTGGTGATTTTATTGAGAAGAATTGCAGAAGGATTCCGGAGTGTACCATAAAGGTGAAAAAGCAAAAAAATATGTGGGGAAGCTGTAATTCTAAACGGAGAATATACATAAACCTAAGAATTTCCATGTGTCCGCAGGAAATTATTGAATATGTAGTATGGCACGAAGTATGTCATTTAACCCATATGAATCACTCAAACAAATTCTATGAGCTCCTTGAAGGATATTGTCCTGATTACAAAAAACACAAACAGTGGCTAAAGATCCACAGCCTTCTCCTTAGCATTTAAATAAAAAACGACGAATCGACCACCCAGGGTCAACCGGTCTAAAATCAGCTGCTTGACCCAGGGTCAGCGAGTCGCCCTTGCATATTTGTACAGGCTTTAATAAAATGATTAAGAAGTCGCAAACAGTAAACCGGGGGAGCAATGGAAAAGAAAATGACTAAAAGGGATTATATCATCGTTGTTATAATGAGCGTTGTTTATGCGCTTATGGCTTTTTTAAACTTGGGTTCAATGACTGCTCCAACAGAGGGATTTACACCAGAAGAGACCCGATTGAGCGTCATTGTCTTTTTTAAAGAGGAAATTGAGATATCCAGGGCAACTTACTATTGCGGCCTTGGCAATGACTGGTATAGCGCAGGTCAGCTGAATGCGGAGTATCTGAATGAATACAACAGTTTTGTGGATTTGTGTACCATGGAAAAACCTGCAAATAATGTATTCAAATGGTTTCATAGGGATGTGGAAGTTAAAACAACGGCAGTGAGACTTACAACCGCCAGGTATTATAATGACGAAAACAATATCAGCGGGACAGAGGGAGAGTTTCTTGAGGTTGCCTTCTGGAGTGAGAACCAAGGCGAATGGAACCGAATCGAAATTGACAGGATAGAGGTTCTCAATGCAGAATCAAAAGGAATGGAGAAACTTTTTGATGAGCAGGAAATCGCAATATGCGAGCCTTCGTATATGAACACCGCATATTTTGACGAAGTATATTTCCCCCGCACAGCTTATGAATATATTGAGGGAATCAACCCATACGAAAACACACATCCGCCTCTTGGAAAAGTACTGATAATGTGGTCGATGAAAATTTTTGGTGTTAATCCTTTCGGATGGCGCTTCATGGGAACCCTTTTTGGTCTTATGATGATTCCTGTTATGTATATATTCGGGAAAAAGGTTTTCGGAAGCACTTTTCTTGCTTTTTGCACTGCATTCCTGATGATGTTCGATTTTATGCATTTTGTACAGACGCGTATTGGAACCGCAGACGGATTTTTAGTGTTTTTTATTTTGATGACATACTATTTCATGTACCGGTACTATATGAAAAAATCATACGAGTTGAAATTCGCACCGTCGTTGCTGCCCCTCCTGTTATGCGGTGTTTTCTTCGGCTTTGCAGTATCGGTTAAATGGATAGGCCTCTTTGCAGGGGCTGGTCTTGCCTTTATATTTTTTATGTCGCGCATACTCGAATACAGGGATTATAAAAAAGGATTGGTTGATGTAAAGGGATTCAGACTCAAATATATATGGGGAACCATGGGAATGTGTTTAATCTTTTTTATCGTTATTCCTGTTGTTTTATACACTTTATCTTATATCCCGGTTTTCAATGCAATTGAAAGCACAGACTGGATAAAAGACCTTATCGGAAGCCAAAAGCATATGTTTACATATCACAGCGGTGTTACACAGACGCATCCTTATGCATCGCCCTGGTGGCAGTGGCCACTTATGATACGACCGGTTTACTATTATCTGTCTCCCGTTCTTGCCGAAGGCGAATGGGGAAGTATAGCATCTTTTGGAAACCCGGCGATTTGGTGGTTCGGATTCATAGCCATGTTCTGGAGCGCATGGATTGCAATTGCTAAAAAGGATAAAAGCATGGTATTTGTCTATGTAGGTTATCTATCAATTATATTGCCGTGGGCTTTTTCGCCAAGGGATATAACATTTCTTTACCACTACTTTGCGTGTGTTCCGTTTCTGATATTTGCAATTGTATACGTAATCAAATTTCTACTGGAGAAATACCCTAAAGCAAAAAAGGGCATATACATATACCTTGGTCTTGTGTTTGTCATGTTTGTATTATTTTACCCGGCTCTCTCAGGAATAAAGGTTCCGGTGTCAGTAACCGAAAGTCTCAGGTGGCTGCCTTCCTGGTTTTTCTAACCTGACGGGCTAATTTGGTACGCTATAAGTGTAAGTGCAACAGCATGAAAGTGTTTTGCATTTGCACTTATTTTTTTATAATGAGAGAGTAATTGGCAAGGCGTGGGCTAATTTGGGTTAATACACCCGTGTGGAAAACAGTCTGCCATCTCTCTCATTGCATGTATTCGCTTAAGCAGGTTGAGCTAGAACGCTCGCGTAACTAACCAAAATGAATGGCAGTAAGTGCAGATGGGTTGCAATTACAAAAATTCAATGGAGGTGAGTTATGATCAGCGTTGGAATTGACGTGTCAAAAGACAAAAGCATGGTATGTATTCTAAAACCGTATGGTGAAATCGTTTCGGCACCATACGAGGTTAAACACACAAAAGAGCAATTAAATAACCTGGTGAAGAATATCCAGTCGTTGAACGAGGAAGTAAAGGTTGTCATGGAAGCAACAGGGATTTATCATCTGCCTATTCTCAGATATCTTTTGGAGAGATTGATCTTTGTCAGTGTGATAAATCCCCTTGTGATGAAGAAATATTCCGGTGTAAACCTTAGAAAAGCCAAAACAGATAAAATTGATGCAGCAAAGATTGCAAACTTTGGATTGGAAAAGTGGTTCAGTCTAAAGCCTCATGAAGAAGCAGATGAGAGATATGCTGAACTAAGGTTGCTTGGGCGGAAATACTCGGGTTTTATGAAAAGCCATATACTGAACAAGCTGGCCGTATCAACCATGCTTGAGTATACGATGCCCGGGATAAAGAAACTGCTTAAACACAGGGGAAATGAGACGGTAAAGGATAAATTATCTGATTTTGCATATCGTTACTGGCATTATGACAATATCACAAAGATGAGTGAAAAGGGATTCATTGAGAGCTATACAAAGTGGTGTAAAAAGAAGGGATACCGACCAAGCGAGGCCAAGGCAAAGTCAATATATGCAATGGCCAAGGACGGTATCCCGACACTCTCATCCCACACCTCATCAACAAAAATGCTTGTGCAGGAATCTGTAAGAGTCCTAAACGAAACATCAAAGACTCTAGTTAAGATTTTAAAGCAAATGCACTCAATTGCAAAGGAATTAAGAGAATATGATATTGTCATGAGTATGAAAGGTGTTGGAGAGATACTGTCAGTGCGGCTGATTGCAGAGATTGGTGATGTCAGACGTTTCCATAGCAAGAAGGCTTTGATTGCGTATGCGGGAATAGATTCTCCTCCATATGAGTCAGGAGGTTTTGTGGGATCAAAGCGCAGGATAACAAAGAGGGGTTCAGCATTGCTTAGGAAGACCGGATACGAAGTTATGCAGAGCCTTAAGGCAAAAAAGCCCAAAGAAGATGCAGCTGTGTACGAGTATATGCTGAAGAAGGAATCGGAGGGGAAAGCTAAAAAGGTTGCAAAGATTGCAGCATTAAACAAGTTCCTCAGGATATATTATGCAAGGGTTATGGAGGTTTATTAATACTAGAAATTCAAAAGATAAATTTGCAAAAACAAGCATATCTGTATTGGCTATGTAGATTGGTTATGCAATATGCAGAATTTTTAAAACTACTCAAAAAAACACTTGACTTGGCTTAGCAGGTTTTCCTCCACCATCTAACAATGTTTAAAAGAACCACTGAGTATGGATTTTATCCAATCGGTGGTTTTCATAAATTTATTGTCAGATTTACATCTTTTTGTTCCGTTTTCTGCTTGCCTGTGTATCTTCATACACGACGTTCGCATAAAACTTCTCAAGCCTCTTCTGGTGAAAAATTACCACCGTCGGATAATACT
>JAUVJE010000208.1 GCA_030592355.1 Clostridia bacterium | reverse complement strand
GCAATACTTTCCAATCTTTGACGCTCTACTTTATCCTTTATCTTGAATGATACACAGCATTTCTTTGCGTCGCCTGAAATAACGCACATATCTCCTGCAATTGTAATTTTTGAACTAAGGGTCATTCCCTTGCTTCCCAACGGCGGTTTTACAACCTGTAAAACCAAAGGACTGCCCGTTTTCGGTTTTCCGTCAACAAACTTCTCAGGAAGAAAACCCGGTAAATGCGTTCCCGCATCAATAAAGAACGCCCCAAGCGACGGTACGTAATCCTTAACATAACCCATCAGCACAGTTCCCCTGTTTATTTCACCTGCTTTTTGAAACAGATACCCGACAAGAATATCATCTTCGGTTATGGCAGCCTGCTCATCACCTTTATTCTGTTTTATATAAATCTTTCTTTTCACTTGGTCTCCAAAGCTTTTTTATCAAGGGGACTTATCATTTTTCCATCTCTTTCGACATATTGTTCCAGTCTATTATACCCGATGCCCTCTGCGCCCGGGTCAATATGTGCTTTGACGGCTTCCATAAGCAGCCGCGGATTAAGGTTTGTTTCATTGCCTGCTTTAACAAGCACTCTGACTTTTCCTTCCATAGGATTGATTTCAAGAATCATGGGCTTTATGTCAACTTCCTTGGTTTTGCCCTTTCTTGTCTTTTTCACAATCAGTTTTTCTGATTCCTGAAGCTTCTTTGCTATATCGCCAATTGCTTTACCGGTGGTTATGCTGAAACTATATCCGGCGAATTTAATATCAGCCATAATGTTTTTATTGGTAGTTCTTGTGCCTGCATCTATAACCGGCAGTCCGGGCGGCAACGCCTTGTTGAGCATTTCCACTATATAAGCAGGGTCATAATCTTCGTCGAAAGTAAAATCGGCATACTCTGCGCCGCTGGTAAATCCAAGGGAAAGCGGAGCCCCGAATATCATCTGCATCTGGGGATTAAATCCATGGGAATACCCTGCTTTTAAACCGGCCCTTCTTACTGCCCTTTGAAATACTTTCATCATGTCAAGATGCGATATAAATCTAACACTTTCATCTTTTTTGAATTTAATCCTAATTATGCTCAAAACAAATCCCCGCTCCATAGCTTGCAACACCGCATGCCAAACAATTTTCCCTGCAGTTTTCACTGGTTATTTCTTTATATGCCTTATACCTTTCATCAAGTAAAAACCCCTTATTAACACCGATATCTATGAAATCCCATGGTAAAATTTCATGGTCAGACCTATTTTTGCATGCAAATTCATCAGCGTCAATCCCGCATTCCTCAATGGCTTCCATCCATTTATTATAATCGAAATATTCCGCCCATCCGTCGAACCTGCACCCTTTTTCCCATGCTTTTTGGATAACAGGGCCTATACTGCGGTCTCCCCTTGAAATAATTCCCTCCATCCGCGAAAGCTTATAATCATGCCAGTTGTATTTAATCTTTGATTTTTTCAGCAACTCACCAAGATATCTCTGCCGTTTGACCATTTCATCAATGGAAATCTGCGGTTCCCACTGAAAAGGTGTAAATGGCTTAGGAACAAAAAATGCAGTACTGATTGTCAGGTTAAGCGGCTTTCTTTGCGAATTCCCATGTTCTTTGTAAATTTGTTTGATTTTCCACGCCAGATTGGCAATACCCTCAACGTCTTCCATCGTTTCTGTCGGGAGCCCCAGCATGAAATATAATTTCAGCGATGTCCAGCCGCCTTTAAAAGCAATTGACGCAGTGTTCAGCATATCCTCTTCCGTAATGTTTTTATTTATTACATCCCTCAGCCGCTGTGTGCCTGCTTCCGGAGCGAATGTAAGTCCGCTTTTTCGCACTTTTTGAACTTTTTCCATGAGCTCAATAGAAAAATTATCCGCTCTTAGCGACGGCAGCGAAAGGCTGATGTTAAGGGGTTCGGTAATTTCCAGCAGTTTATCCGTAAGTTCTCCCAGAGCACAGTAGTCGCTGGTGCTGAGAGACGCCAAACTTATTTCATCATAACCGGTGGCCTCTAATTTTGTTTTTGCTTCTTTAACAAGCACATCCGGCGATTTTTCACGTACGGGTCTGTAAGTAAATCCTGCCTGGCAGAAACGGCAGCCTCTCATGCAGCCCCTGAAAATTTCTATCATGGTTCTGTCGTGAATAATCTTAATAAACGGCACAATTGGTTTTTTGGGATATGGGGCTTTATCCATATCCTTTACCAAAACCTTTTTTATCTTTCTGTCAATTTCTTTAATTCTTTTTCCCGTCGAATCATAGTATTCGTCAAAAAGTCCGGGCACATAAATGCCTTCTATATCTGACATCATATCAAGGCACCCAGCCTTTGACATATTCTTTTTCTTTGCATTCTTTGTTGCATCCAAAATCATATTGATTTTTTCTTCACCCTCGCCTATCAGGAAAAAATCAATGACATCGGTAAGTGGTTCCGGATTAAATACACAGGGTCCCCCTGCGCATATTAACGGGTAATCATCCCCTCTGTCCCGCCTGTTGATTGGAATCCCGGCCAAATCCAGCATATTCAGAATATTTGTATAACTCATTTCATACTGGAGGGTAAATCCCAATATGTCGAAATCAGAAGCCGGTGTTTTTGTTTCAAGTGAAAAAAGCGGAATTCCATTGTCTCTCATTTTGCTTTCCATGTCAGTCCATGGGGCGAATATACGCTCGCAAAGAGCATCTTCCCTGTTATTTATAATGCTATATAGGATTTGTCCGCCGAGGTGGGACATGGCAACTTCATAAACATCGGGAAAACAAAAAGCGAATTTAACCGTTTCTGCTTTATGAACTTTAATAACGCTGTTGACCTCACCTCCGGTATATCGGGCGGGTTTTTCAACTTTCATCAATATGTCGTCGCTGATTTTAACCGGCATATTTATCCTCCGTAAACAGCGGCATATTCCGCTGCGAGCCTTATGGCCTCATACATGCTTACTCCGCCTGCGATACCCTGGCCGGCAATATCAAAGGCAGTACCATGGTCTACTGAAGTGCGCAGAAACGGCATCCCTATCGTAAGTGAGATAGTTCTTTCAAAATCCACGGTTTTGGTGGCGATGTGCCCCTGATCATGGTACATCGACAAAACGCCGTCATATCTGCCCTTTAAAGCCATGGCAAATACCGAATCTCCGGGTATCGGACCGATTACATTAAAACCCCCGGCAATGCACTCTTCAACTGCCGGCGTAATTTCGCGGACTTCTTCATCTCCAAACAACCCGTGCTCTCCATTGTGGGGATTGAGCCCGGCGACAGCCAGCAGCGGCTTGTTTATCCCAAGCCTTTGCAAGGCATCAATGCTTCTTTTTATATAATCTACTATCTTTTCTTTTTTTACCGCATCGCATGCATCTCTAAGTGACAGATGCCTTGAAAGAAAAAACACCCGCATATTTCTCACCTGAAACATCGTAAGCGGGTCGTTTGTATCCGACAGATGCGCCAGCATTTCTGTGTGGCCTATAAAATCAATTTCAGCCGCCTTGATGGATTCTTTATTAATGGGTGTTGTTGCAATCGCATCAATCTCACCGGACATGCCCATTTCAGCTGCTTTAATTATATATTCAAATGCTGCTTTTCCAGTAGCACCTTCAATTTTACCCCATATAAGTTTACCGGCATCAATATTTGCCAAATTAATTACATCAACTGTTCCGGCACAACCGGCAGCGTCTTTTACATCTTTGATGTTATTAAAATGCAAGCCGCTTGAAATGATTTTTTCGATTTTCTCAAG
>JAUVJE010000191.1 GCA_030592355.1 Clostridia bacterium | reverse complement strand
CTACTTTTAACCTTAAAAATCACCTAAAACAAACTTTTTAAAATCATGAAGACAGTGATTTCATTAAAAAAAACGAAATCTGTGGATTTTACTTTGGCAAAGTGGAAGTTGCTTTTTCAATTAACCTTTTTAACACAAATGAAATATTTCTACAGCAATATACCGTATTAAAAGCTTTTAGCGGTATCATTTATTCTTGAACAACAGCTATATATAGTATAATATGTTGCATAGCGACTATATAGTCAGGAAGGTTCCCTATGGTTAAGGTATCTAAATTCGGTGGCAGCAGCCTGGCCGATGCATCACAAATAAAGAAGGTATGCGACATCATCTTATCAGACACTGACAGGAAACTTGTTGTTGTTTCCGCTCCCGGAAAACGCTTTAAAGATGATATTAAAGTAACTGATTTATTAATTGCCCTTGCTGATTCATATATCTCAGGTTACGACCCGGATTATGATTTCAATCAGGTTATGGATAGATATTCTGAAATAGCTTCAGAACTAAATCTTGATGAAAATATCATTAAAATCATCAATCGTGATCTTTCGGAACGCTGCCTGATGGACAAAACCAATACCGGTGAATTCAGTGACTGTTTAAAAGCCGCCGGCGAGGATAATTGTGCAAAGCTCATAGCATCATATATACAAAAACTTGGCCACAATGCCGAATATGTTAACCCGGGTGACGCCGGTCTTATTCTTACTGAAGAATACGGCAATGCCCATGTCCTCCCTGAATCTTACGAAAATCTTTCCGTGTTATACGACCCCACGGTTATTAAAATTATTCCGGGATATTTTGGTTACTCAAAAAGCGGTTATATTGTTACCCTACCCCGCGGTGGTTCTGATGTTTCAGGTTCAATTATTGCAGCCGCTGTGTCCGCTGATTTGTATGAGAACTTCACCGATGTGGATTCCATTTTTGCCGTAGACCCCTCATTGGTAAAAAATCCTGCTCCCATCATTGATCTTACTTACAAAGAAATGCGGGAGCTCTCATATGCTGGTTTTTCGGTTTTTCATGAAGAAGCCCTTACACCTGTTTATTATAAAGGTATCCCTGTAAATATTAAAAACACAAATAACCCTTCTGCTCCGGGAACAACCATACATGCTGATATCGATACTGAAAATAGGAATCTTGTTACAGGAATTGCCGGCTCCGGCGGTTTCTCAAGCATATATATAAGAAAATATCTCATGAACAGAGAAATTGGCTTCAGCCGCAAGGTGTTCCAAATCCTAGAAAAAGAAGGAATCCCTTATGAGCACTCCCCGTCAGGAATTGATGACATTTCCGTTGTAATACGCGAACATTATATGCCTCCGGAAAAGGAGCAGCGCGTATGCAGAAGGATAAAAGCTGAATTGGATGTTGACGATATTGTAGTAACCCACGGAAAGGCGCTGGTAATGGTAGTTGGCGAAAGATGTCTTGAAACACCCGAGACATTCTACCGTACAGCAAAAGCGCTGTCTGATGCCGGCATCATCATCCGCATCATTAACCAAGGTTCGTCAAAGGTCAGCATTATGTTCGGAATGAGTGAAGATTACTATGAAGATGCTATCAGGGCTTTATATAAAGAGTTTTTCCCTGATTAATATTTTATGTTTTATAAAAAATTGCAGCCACCCATAAAACGGGTAGTTTATTATCTTAAATATGCCTTGGGCAAGATTAAGAAAAACGACGGATAAACCGTCGTTTTTACTTGGGGGGTAATTTATCTTTAATTCCTTATATCAAGGTTTCCTGATACTGTATCGATATCCAATTCCATATCAGCTTCATTTTCCGTGTAACCTTCCCTGTCATTCTTACCTCCCTGGGAATAAACCGGGAAATCACATTTGAATCTTCCGGTCACAGTATTGAATTCGAATTTAAATCCTGCATCTTTTTCAAGATATATTTCCACATTGCCCGATACACCGCTGACAGAAACTTTTTTGGTTTCTCCGAAAATCATTATTTCAGTATCACCTGATACGGTTTCAACTCTTACTATTTCTGACATATAACCTGTAAGATCTAGTTCACCGCTAACGCTTTGGCACTTAAATTCCCCGCACTGCACATCATCAGCATGTATGTCCCCTGAAGTGGTATTTATTAAGATTTCACCCGCTTTCATACCGGCGGTGATGTCCACGTCGCCCGATACACTGTTGAAAATTAATTTTCTATTGCCCATATCCATAGGCATTGTTATTACCATATCCGTATTATTCCATGAAAACAACCCTAATATTTTCGGATAATCTACATAAATATGAACCGTATCGCCTTTTGTAATCTTCCTAAGTTCAACTTGTCCTCTGGCACTTCTATATGTTCCGTTTAGCTCTACAGTTATTGTGTTTGTATCTTCATATATAATATCAATGTCTTCGCTGACAGATGAAAACTCAAATATATCAACTCCATACATCTCCGCCTGCTGAGTCTGGCTGATTGTAAACTCTTCTACGTTTTTAACTCTGTCGGGAATTTCATTCCACCAATCAAAACCTCTCAATGCACTTATGAGAATAGAACCCGCTGCAAGAAATACCACACACATCACAGCTAAAATAATTATTAATATTGCAAGTCCCCTGCCCTTATTATTCATTTGAGTTCCCTCCATTCTTTACTATTCCTACGTTAGCTTTACCATAGCTATAGCATCCAAGTGATACAATTTTTATTATCCATGCTATTCCTATTGCCAAAAGAGCTCCTAAACATGTTATGCCTATTCCCATAAAAACTACTGCCAGAGCCGGTAGGAACGGCACAAAGAAGAATCCGGCGACTGCCGCAACCAGGCCCGAAACAGATACTGCAATAAATACCAGGAATATTATAATCAATGCCACATATAGACTTATAAGAATCGGCAGCACGAAAATAATGTTAAAAATACTCAACCCGATAACTGCAATTATTGCTTTGAGCGCACTACTTGTTGTACCATCTTTATCTGCCTGTTTAAAGTAAAACTCCGCTCTATGCTGTTTTGCAATCCTTTTTGTTGAACCAAGTTCCCCGGTTATCTCTTCTTCGCTCTTCCCGGTTTCAAGGGCTGAGTCGATATGCTCCCGGTAATCATAAAGTATATCTTCAAGATCCTTCCTTGGAATTCCCTTAAGTCCCTTTTCCAACTGATGAAGAAATGTTTTCTTAGTCATTTTCCAATCCCCCTTCAATCAATCTGTTTACTCCTGCGCTTAGTGCCGACCATTCTGTAATCAGACGTTCTTTATATTCAGTGCCTGTCTCTGTAAGCCGATAATATTTTCTCGGAGGTCCTTCACTGGATTCTGACAGATAAGTCGTAACATATCCTTCGTTTTTCAATCTTCTCAACAGCGGGTAAATGGTCCCGTCTGATATTGTGATGGCTTCTGATAGTTTGCTTGTTAATTCATAACCATACATTTCACCATGGTATAGAAGCGATAATACGCACAACTCCAGAACTCCCTTCTTAAACTGAATATTCACTATTTAACCTCCGCTATTATTTGTCATTCACTACCTTGCATTGTTCTATAGTCAACATAATACACTACCTGTCAATGTGTGTCAATGGTCTTTTTACATTTTAAAATTTGGCAATTACCCTAAGGGTGTTGATAAAAATTATTTATTTAGTTCAATAAGTTTTTTTGCGATGCCATCACTATCGATAGATTTGGTCTTAGAAAATGAAAATCCGGCTTTATCCAAATATGAATCTACCGGCATAAATGCCTGACTGGCTGAGCTTAGCATACCCAGATCATTTATATTATCACCGAATGCTGTATACTCCGACTCGCCTAAATAATTCATTACGAAAGAAACCGCACTTTCCTTTGTCGCTTTTGGATGATTGATTTCAATCCATGTATGATTCGAGTAGGTGTCAACATACTTGTGGATGATATATCCATCGGGAAATGCTTCTTTGGCCTTGTCGTAAATTGTATCCTGAATTCTGTTCTCCCCTATTACACACATGGATATAAATTCGTTTGCTCCGTCATACTTATAATCCACTACTTTCCTGAATCTCCTATCCCCTGCATTTAAACGAGAATCAATATAATGGCTTTCACCGTAATTTTCTATACGAGAATAATCAACATAAAGTTTACCTCCATGCGAGTGATGTACAATTGGATTCAACCCTTCCTTTATGAAGAAATCCATCACAGGATTCATTTGACTCCAATTTAATAGTTTCTTCATTAAAACATCATTACTGGCCGGCTCATATACAAATACCCCGTTTCGCAGGATAATCGGAATCGCAAAGTCCAATTCCCTGATAAATTTGTTGGCTGTATAAATTGAACGGGCGCTGGCAATCGTGAAT
>JAUVJE010000056.1 GCA_030592355.1 Clostridia bacterium | reverse complement strand
ATTTATATCCAAATCCGGTCTTTCCGGCACAGGAGTCTGTGTTTCTGCGGGATCCGGTTTATTTGAGGTAGTTCCGGGTGTATTTGTATACGAAGCATCTGCGTCATCAGTAATTATATCAATGTCCGGTTTTTCTCCCACAGAATCTTTATTAGAATTGCACCCTATCAGACCAGATAATATAATGGCTATGATCATAATCAATAAAATTGTTTTTTTCATATACTCCCCCTGAATTGTGTGCTTGATGAAAGCATATTATCACATGTATTGTCCTCTGTAATGAATATTAGATTAAGTTCACATTTTATTAACAACTCCCCCCATTAAATCAGCCCATGGCCAATTAAGTGGTCTTTTGCATGTTTTTATGCAATTTAATCATACTTTTACTCCTGGGATAAAAGTATGAACAACAAAATCCTGCGAAGAATACTCCGCAGGATTTAAATGTAGATTTTCTAATTTTAATATTCCTGTGCTGTTGCTTTACCAAGTTTAGCATTTTCAAAGTCCAGTATATCCTTAACACCAAGCACTTTGGCCAGCCGACGGTAGTTATTTAGGCTGTCCTCTATACCTGCGCTTCCGGTTACAGATGCCGTTATGGCTTCCATGGCTGCACTGTGAATCTCATCATATATTTCAAGATATTTTTCTGAAGTCGGTTGGGTCAATTTATCAGGCAGTAAATAAGCCATTCCGTTTGCTATGTACTCTTCAATCCACTCTTTCCTCGTAGTATATTTATCATATGCAGTCTGGGCAGACTTTTCAGCCCACTCAGGATTGCTGGGAGCATAGTACTTAAGTTCATAAACTGAGTAGAGCGCCCTTGATGGTAAGCCTCCTATAAATCCGGGGCTTGGATAAACGCGGATATTTCCACTGCTGTCAATGTATGTGTTGCGAATTATAGTTTTGTCTTCAATAGTACAGGATTTTCCCGCTTCTCCCCTTTCTTCGCCGACAGGGCCAAACCTGCCTGTCCAGAAACCCCATTCATCTCCAAAAAACGTGTTTACATACCAGTTGATGGTTTCCTTGGGTTGTTCGGTATTCTTCATCATGACCTTAGGTGAACCAATACCAACATTGTAATGGTTCAGTTTTTTCTCGATATTCCCGCTAAGACCCCCTACACATACCATATATGCTTCAGATCCCACATAATAAGTCACCATATTTGAGAAATTCCATACCCAAGAATCCCAATAAAAAGTCCCGCCACACCGACCCTGCGAAACTTTCTGCCTCATAATTGCACCATCTGTAGCCGCAAAAATATCATTATCCATCACTTTTTCATCATAAACCATTTTCAGGAATGTCATACATTCATTCATTTCCGGCTTAATCATTGAATCCTCCCATATGTTCTCATTGGGATTCCAAACTGGCACCGGCTCTGCAACATGGTTCAACCTGGCATCAAATGACTGGAAAATATCCTGTAGGTTCCAGATTCCCGCACTTGTGAACCCAGTGGTATCATCTACATCATTCCCATCCGGGTCATTATATGTAAATTTATACGAAGCCTCATAAAATTCATCAATGGTATATGGCTTGTCCAGCCCAAAGGTGTCCAGCCAGTCTCCACGCATTGCCCGTGCAAACCACGTGGCTTCTCCGTCACTCCCGCTGGCAAGAGCCCATACATGGTCATTATATGTATATGCATCCTTCCACATCTGGGGTATCATATTGTTCCAAACCTCATTATCCGCAAGATAGTCAGACAGGGGATAAATCCATTCATTTCCAATCCATTGCAACAGATACGCGCCGCCGAATATTTCCACAATTCCCGTAAGCTCCCCAGATACAGCACTCTCGTAGAGCGTTTCCATATATTTATCACGAAGCGGATATGACATGGTTACCGAAATCCCATATTTCTCTTCAAGAGCCAGAGGCCATGCTTCCTTGTAATTAAGATTATACATTGAATCCCCGTAGAACTGGCACTCAACCAGATGGATTTTATCAGGCAAGTCTAAAGAATCATCCGAGCTTCCATCACTCATTGTCGGTTTACCGGGTTCAGTTTCAGCAGGACCCACCGCTTTATTGCATCCCCAAAAAACAAGTACTGCGCACATAACCATGCACAAAAGTGTAATCAGTTTCGCATGTTTATTCATTAAAAAGCACTTCCTTTCGCATCAACGCTGGATAATGTTTATTACCTGCGCATTTTGAAATTTACGTTCTTCCAATATAAGCATACCTTCATGCTATTGCCAATAGGTTTCACATATATTAAAAATAGTAACAAAAAAGTTGCAGTTCATGTCCCTAAATTTTACTCTTTGGGAAGCTCCAGTTGCTCTTTTTTAGATTCATATGCACTTTGCCATATATGTGCCTTGTAATTACTGTTAACAAAATAGTATAGAAGCTCACGGCACCCATCCACCTCGGTGCCCGCTAAGTCAAAATAATTATTAAGGTAGTATATTTCTGCCAGCAGCAGCTTTGCCTCTATAAGTGTCTCAACATCAAAATCCGGCACATCGAGAGCACAACGCAAAGCGTCCCTGGCCATAATCATTTCACCCAGACTATAAAGACACCGACCTTTGATGAAATATGCTTTCATTTTATTAATATCATTATCAGCTTCATTAACAGTAAGATATTTTTCAATTTGTTCAAACCCGTTTGTATAATCTCCGGATTTCATCAGTACATCAGCATATAAAAGCAGATTGTTTTTATCTTCAGAATCATCATCCGCATTCCCTTTGTACACAGGAAGCAACTGCAGGAAAAATCCCGGATAATCATAAGTGGCATTAACAAAACCATCTTTTTCCCATCTGATGATTTCAATCTCATATATTTTTGACGACAATTCAGTCCAGAGGGCAAGAGCCGGGGCAGTCGTCTCATTATGTATGATTTCGATCCTATTTGCGCCAAGCGTATACAACCTTTTAGTCTCTTCTCTGAATGTATAAAGATTAACCATTTTAGTATCATTGAATGTACTTAGCTGTATAATCATATCAAGATAACCATCGTTTGTTATATCAACGAATTGAGTCTCTTCAATATTATATTTTGTACCTTTTGAAAAGGATTCCAGATGAAATTCCACCCAATTGTCTTCAATCCCCTTTAGAATAACCAACCCCTTGCATTCAAAAGTACCCGGCAAACCATAAAAAACAACCAACTCATACTGGCCGTCATTTTCTATATCAACCGACCTCATTTTATACCTGTTTCCACTGTTCTCCGGTGTGAGCATTACCATATAACTCGGAATAAACCTCTTAAGGCTGGTGTCCTCATTAATGTCTTCTGCTTGCCTGCCCAAAGGTGCTCTGACCACATCATAAGGAGACGGCAGATAATTGCATCCGCTGATTAACAAACAAATCACGATTGCCCCTATGATTACTTTTTGCACTTATCCATCTCCTCTCTTGGAATTTTAAAAGACCCGTCACCGCCGCATTATCTATCCGGATATGAGTTCTATGCTCACTGAAGTTCCCACATTTAAAGTACTGCTGATTGATATTTTCCCATCATGCAATTCAATTATTTCCTTACATAAAGCCAAACCTATACCGCTGCCCTTCTTGGCATTGCTGCCCTGGTAATGCTTAATAAATATATCTTTTTGTTCCGCATGAGCAATGCCTGACCCAGTGTCTTTGACAGTAATCCTGATTTTCCTACCCTTTATACTGCTGAAAATATCTATTTTATCTCCCCTTTCTGAGTACTTTAATGCATTATCCAGAAGATTTATCAAAACCTGTTTCAGCCTGCTTCTGTCCCCATTAACGATGAACACGTCACCATTAAACGAACAGCTCATTTCGATTCCAAGCCTATCAGCCCTAGGTTTCATCTGACGGCAGGTGTACTGGACTACCTCAATTATATTAAAACGGCTTTTCTTAAGACTTTGCATATTAAGCGTGAAACTCGAAAAGTCCAGCAAATCATCAACAAGTCCCGTGAGCCGGTCTGTTTCCCTGTCAATTATCTCCAGACCCTCATTCATTATCGCCTTATTATTATCCCTTTGTGTCTTCAGGGTAATTATCCAACCCTTAATTGAAGTCAGGGGCGTCCTTAATTCATGGGAAACCGACGCTATGAACTGCTCCCTTAACTCCATATTGCTTTTTAGTTCTTTTGTCAAATTATTAAGATTATCAGTTAATTTACCAAACTCATCATTATGTTTCCCTACATCCACCGTACTCAGGTTGCCAGAGGCAATCCTATCTATGTGATTGGCAAGTTTCTTTGTAGGTCTGATTATGGTATTTGAAAGAAGCAACCCTACGATTGACACTATCAGCACTATCAACAATCCCCCCGCTATAAGGATAAGCATAAGTTGCCTAAGAGCAGCATAAGCACCTTCAAGGGAAAATGAAAGCTTAAGTATGCCAACTGATTCATCCTCCGCACCGATTATCCGTGAAACAGACAAGACACGTTCATCCATAATCGTAGTTTCCTGTTGTGTAAATGAACCTTTTCCCGTAAGTTTCCCAATCGTAAGCTCCGACAGATTTTCTCCTTTGGCATACAATCCGATTGAATCAAATAAGACAACGCCATTTGCGTCAAGAATCTGAATCTGGGCTTCAGAATATGGGAGAAATTTATCCCCGACTATATTAGGCTTCAGATTTATATCATATTGTCGGTACAGTTCATGATAGAGATCCAAGCAGACATCAATGTCACTTTTCAGCATTACCTCAATGTTACTGATATAGTAATTTTTTATCATTGAATACACGCCGACTTCAAATAAAGTGATTGTCATTATAATTATTATCAGATATGTCCCAATAACCCTGAAGCGGATGCTTTTCATGATTCATTTCCCTGCCATCTGTATCCGTAGCCCCACACTGTTTCGATATAACGCGGATTCGCGGAATCTTCTTCTATCTTGTCCCTTATCCTGCAGATATGGACATCAACTGTTTTCAAATCGCCGATATAACTCACACCCCATACAGAATCAAGCAACTCATGCCGGCTATATGTTTTATTGGGGTGTTTTATCAAAAGGATCAGCAAATCATATTCTATCGGACTCAGTTTCAGATTTTCATTGTTTTTATATATTTTATGCTGCAGTTCGTTAATGGAAAATCCGGTTTTAGAAGTGCCATCATCTTGTGAATACCGCCTGAAATGCGCTCTTATCCTTGCCGTTAGTTCCTGCGGATTGAAAGGTTTTACCATATAATCATCTGCACCTAATTCAAGACCCATGATTTTATCCATATCCTGTCCCTTTGCAGTAAGTATAATTATTATTACATCAGAATCCAGCTCCCTGATTTTTGAACAGACTTCAAAGCCGTCAATGCCGGGAAGCATTAGGTCAAGTATTACTGCATCAGGGCAATTTTCACGGAACATTATCAGGCCGTCTTCTCCATTATATGCCGGCAACACCTTAAATCCCTCTCTCTCAAGATTGATTTTTATAAATTTGCTGATGCTTGTTTCATCCTCAATAACCAGGATTTTATAAGCGGATTCCATAATTTCCCCATATACTTTATTCAACTATACTATTTCTGCAAAAACACAACTCCGAAGTCAACCCAAATCAATAGTTACGGCGCAAATTCCAATTATATATGAATCAGAATCCATGAACATTATATCATACGGCAACTATCCGAAAACCGCCCAGCAAGCCCGTTGATCAACTTTGTAATTGTCCGTATTATCTATTGCACATCAAGACTGCGCCAGCTGTTGACTTTCAATTAGTATGTTACCTGAATTAAATAATAAATAGATTGCAATTAAATTAAAATTTGTAACAAAAAAGTTACAGGTTCTTTATCTTCCTTATCAGAATATAGCTATATATTCTGTACTTGAATCTGTTCTGCATTTAGGTTTTTTGGAATATGACTAGTTACCTTACTATAATACCGTTTAAACATATCATCATAAATCCGTGCGATATCAGTTCCATTTTCTTTCACTCGGTCAAAATAGTTTTCTTCATTTAATTCAGGCTCAGGGAAACAGCTCTAGCATAATCCTCTTACCATACTTTTATTACCTTGGAAACAGGATAGATGATTTTGCATACAGCTTCTTCTTCTACAGATGGGGAGAAAAAACAGATAAGAATTTTATAAACGAATTAGATGGTGACATTGAGTTTTCAATTCCTACGCTTTTGATTAATGATGGTATTTATCTGAAATGTAATTATTAACATTTTAACGCTGTTTTTGATGTTTCTGGGTTTCTTTATTTTATCAATTATACTGTCAATTATACTTATTAAGACATTTATCTCCTGGAACAAATGTTTTTTTACAGATAGCTGCCTTCGGATTTAGGAAGCGTCTTCCATTCCGGGGATTCATACACCTGATTTGAAATGTATTCAACAATATCAAGAAACCCCAGATGATAAATTGTCATGCGTTCCTTGGCTACCATCTCCAGATCCCAGGGTACATTCCATCGAACTGTATGCTCCTCCCCTCCAATGGTCACTTTCAGAGACAGATGCTTCGTATAGCCGTCATATATTGGAACATTAAGATTTTCGGAAAAGGACATGAAGTCTTTTATTTTCATCATATTAAAAATTTTCCTCTTGGTTTCCTCCGGCAAAACATATTCAACTGTAAGCCTGCCTGCGGATACCAGATCCTTTGTAATTGTATCTTCATATGTATTAATATTATTTCTACCATATGTTCCGAAATTCAAAGAGAATTCAAAGTCAATGTCACTGACATAGACCTGCCGGTTATTACTAACTTCAACAACCAGAATCACTATCAAAGCAAACAGTATAATTATTGCAATTGTCAGGCCTTTCCAACCAAATAAGAATTTCATATATCATCTCTCCTTAATATTTTGAGAACATACAAGAACAGTTGATATTTAACCACATAATAGTATTTAATTTACTCATACGCTTTGAAATGTCACATTCAACTGATGAAATGACAGAAACCCGTAATTGTCACACAATTTTCTTCGGTCAACTGCTGCAATCGCTTAAGCAGCTTATATTATTTGCTATGAATGTCTTCTGCATGAAAAACAATTTCTCTAAAATCGTCTTCAGGGTCCCTCGTTCAATGGTTTCACCATGATCAGGCATGGATTCGGCTCGCCCCAGATTTCCTTGATTTCCTCTAAGGGCATGAAACCGACATTCTTGTAAAATTCTCTGGTTTTAGCATAATTTTCATCAGGATGGGAATCGCCCAGGGTTTTTACCATTAACAATTTGCATTCTCTTGAAATCACTGCTTTCTCAGCATGGGAAATCAGCTTTTTACCAATACCGTTTCTATGGTACTCCTTTTTGATACCGATAAGATAAATCTCCGCAGTAAAATCATTGTGAAAGTCAAGCGCTATGAATCCAACTGCTTTATCATCTATATATGCAGAGTAAAACTCTTTATCGCCCACTGTTTCAATATAGTGAAGGATTGATTTTTCGACACCAAACCAATCAGGCAGTTGCCTGAGAATAGTTTCCGTTATTTCGGATTTTTTTTGCTTCGAAATAATTTTCCTTATATCCATATTACTTCCCTTCTCCATAGAAGGCTCTCTTTATGAACTCTCTCTCCGGCATATCGCGGTTATCCATCTCATCCAGGGCTGCCTTTTTATCATATCTGACTTTTTTATGTTCTACCTTATATGCGCCATTTCTGATGCTGACAATACAATAATCTGCAAACTCGTCTTTTTGGCACCCCAGAGAGCCGGGATTTATATATCTTTTTCCGGTCTTACCTATAATATCCATCACTTTATGAAGGTGGCCGAAAAAAATAATATCCGCCTCGGCTTCCTCGAAAACCTCGTCAACATTATCTGTATTAATATCTTTGAGAAAGCCCTTGAATTTCTTTTTAGCCGTTGAATCAGGATTAAGAGCATAATGCATAAACGCCAGTATATATCCATTGATTGTTTCGTCATGGCGAAAACCGAACTTTTTAATAACCCTGCGGTGCCAATCTTTCAGTGTTCCCGCCACCCATTTTTGGTGCTTAAACTCACCATCGGTCATATTACCCTGTTTTTCTTCGGGCTGTGAAAGAAAATACGCCTCGTGGTTGCCCATGAGCATTAACACATTATATTGCATGAGCATTTCAAGAACCTCAACGGAATACGCCCCTATGGCAATGGCGTCCCCCAGATGATATATTCTTACACAATCCTCATTTAAAATATCTTCAATAACCGCTTCCAGAGCAGGAAGATTAGCATGCGCATCGGATATTACGGCTATTTTAGTCATCGCTTCTCCTCTTTCGGCTTTCTGTTATTATATATCTCCCGATGCCAGAAATGTTCCCCGGGAATTTTTCTGGTCAACATTAATTCTAACATACTTATATACAGATAAGTAATCGCCAACCCCATGACATACAGTTATTAATAATAGTATTTCACATGAGGTAAATGCTGATATAATATATCCAGTACGAAAGGATGTGCCATGGAAAAAGCTGCAAGAGGATTTCTAAAATTGCCCAGGACTTTCATAAAGTCACTAACTGATTTTAAATATTATAAAACGCTGGATAAACTTTCCCGGGGCCAGGCTGTGCTTTATATAATTCTGATTTCGCTGTTGTTCTCAATCATTGCCGTTATTCCTTCGGCCATAGCAGTTAATAAATCCATGCAGGAATTTCAATACTTATATGATGCCAACGCCCCTGATTTCGTTATTGAAGACGGTGTGATGACCCTTTCGCAGCAGGCTCCTGTTTATATGATAAATGACGCAGGGAAATCATTTGTTGTTGTTTTTGATGATACAGACGTTCTTACCGAATTTGATTTCAGAGAGTATGAATCTGTACTGCTTCTTGATTCAGACTCCGCGTTCCTAAGGTCGCCCATGGGCAATCAGGATGTACCCTACACTATGGTTTTCCCCAACGGGATTGACACGGCAGGGTTTTCAAAGTATTTGGGTTTACTGAAACTTACTAATATCCTTTTCATACTGATGTATATAGTTCTGTTTATTCTGTTTAACTTGCTTGGCGCATTCTTTATAACAGCCCTTGGAAACCTTATGCTGTCATTTAAAAAAATCTCCCTGGGATTCGGCCGCGCTTTCGCCATTTCATGCTATGCATCCACACTGCCCATTGTTTTAAAGACAACCATGCATATTTTTTCATTTAACATCCGGTTTTTTGACGCATTCTATGTAGTTGTAGGAATTCTATATTTTTGGAACGCAGTAAAGATAATAACCAAAAATGGCACTTCCGCTCAATCGACTGAAGTATCCGAAAATTAACCCAGTAGTTTTTACATTTTTGCGCTATTTTACACATAATATCCCAATTTAATTTGCTCTATGTTTAAAGTATTGTACAGTACGCCGACAAATCTGTATTATTTGTATTTTTTATTCACATAAATAATCTGAAGTGGTATAGTAGTGTGACAATAAGCCTTGGGAGGGATTTTTGAAAAAAACAATAAAAATTTTATCCGCAATTGCAGTACCGGTAATAATACTAGGTCTTTTCGTTTATCTTGCGATGGATATGAGAACGCTATCTCGCTTTGACCTAATTGACGGAATGCAACTGGCCAATGAATCGGGAACTCTTGACGATTATGAATATTATAATAAATCCCTCGGCGTAAGCTTTAATACACCTGAAGTTGAAGACACCATCTGGAAGATAATTACATACACTGATCAATTCACCCGGCCGCCTACACTAAACAAGTCTTCAAAAGCTGAGTTTGTCGCTATGGAAAAGGGTTACCACAGCCCGTATTTCGTTCTCCGCGCCCGTTACATGGACATCCCCTACTCGACTCATAGAAAAGAGACCTCTATGGAATTTGGCCAAAGATTGCGTGACGACTATGTTCGGGAAACAGTCTCACGGCATCGCGCGGAATACTCCGTAAGATTTATAATATCCGATTCCGAAGCTGTTACTATAAACGGCTACACATATTACAGGTTTTCCGCCCATGACATGGTGGAAAACGAGTACTATTCAGAGTACATCATAAGAATCAAAGGGTTTGGGTACAGATTTATATTCTATGGCTGGGATGCGCCCATCGACCAAGATTTGATATCCTCAATTCTGTATACTGTTGAGTTTACGAAACCAACCGTAAAGTTTGTGATTACATAGTATACAATACATAAAGAGCTTATAACAATTTAAAAATAACTCCATACACCACTAATGCTGCCAAAATGCTATAAAGTGTACCCAGTAAATAGTACTCTGCAAATTCTCTTTGGATTGAAATCCGCCTGTATCTTGTTATGGATTTTGCAGTAAAAACAAAACCAATCGCTACATACTCACCCGCTAGTAAAAAGATAATAATCAGGATGCGTTCCATGCTTCCTATCAACCCACCAATTTGCTGTGTTGCATAACTACTTTTTTTCCTGCTGATATCAGGGGGTTTTAAATCTGGAAACAAATTCTTAAATATAATATTGATTGGTCTGGTTACCAATAAAACAGTTAAAACTACTTTCAATACCTCCCATATAGGAATATTGGTAATCAAAACAGCTGTGGCAACACCTATTGCTGAAATATTCGAAAAAACCCAGGCCAGAGTCACTATAACAGTCAGCATCACAATCTGTCTTACAATAAAGAATAAGCGGATAATTTCCTTGCCCAATACAACAGTGTATAAAAATCTGCCTATCCTTGACAGAATATGCAAAACAAGGAATATTCCCACAAAGAGAAGCACTGCTTCCTCCCAAAAAGGCAAGATGCACATAAATGTTATAACAACAGACCCAACGATATTAACTATGAGCGACCACCCGCGACTGCCCTTATCAGTCTTGATTTTAAAATCAATATAGAACTCTATTACTGCATATACCAATAGTAAAAGTATTATCATTTTATTCATCAGTCATTGCCTCCCACACCTCGTTTGCCGCCTTTGTTACAGCTTCTTTTACATATTTATAAGTATAATAGTCGGCAGCCTTCAATCGCCTATGCACACTGGTTTGTTCAATCTTTAATTTTTCAGCCATATTACTCTGTGTAACACCACCTTGCTGCAATAAATCCACAACCTCTCTTTGCTTATAAGTCCAATTGCTTTCAATTAGCGCACATGTGGATAATGCAGCGTTTATAATATCAACCATATTTCCACTTGGTTTATTATCCCACACCAACAATACATCCCGAACAGGCTGCTCATACATACTCTCTGTTGATTTCAGTATATCCATGGCATCCCTTGCATTATGATAAGCCGGTCCGTCTGCCCCAAGCGCCTTATTATTATCAATAGCCGTTTCAACATCCCCGAATCCAATACCAAAACGTATTTTTTGAGGATACATAACAAATTTTATATAATCAATAATAGCAAACAGATTCTCAGTATTTTTCAATAATCCTTGAAATTCATCTCCAATAGTGATTGTGAATAATGATGCGAGATCATAAGCATATCTACGATTTAACTCAACTAGTATGCCGCTTAAGTGATTTTGCAGCCAATTCCGGTCTCTATTACTCCTGGAATCAATCATATCTCCAATTATCGCACAATACATATTCCACCTCCGTAATCTATTCAATAGACTTGCGCCATTTAATTTATGCTAATTATAACGCATAAATCATATTTATGCAATAATAGATGCATCAATTCATGCTCTTTTAAGCGCATTATTTATATTTATGCGTTATGCATAGCATAATTCCGTTTTTTCTTTTTTGAATAGTAATCTGACAATTTACATATTGCTAATCTTCCAAAAATATCCTTAGTGCATCATTCCTCAAACACGAACAAGAATATATTCCTCATTTTCCTTATGTTCTGCTTTGGGATAAGCCTTGATTTCCATCTTCATTCCAATTTCTTTAAGTGTTAGTCATACAATTCATCCGCTTTTTTAGTCATGTCCTCTTAAAACCTATTTGCACCTCTTTTATCTCCGCCAATCAGCCTTGCTAAAATTGCTTCCCTGGCTTCATCATCTAAATTTAAAATCCATTCTTTTGCTTCACTGGTTTTATCAATTCTCCACATACATACTTTACCGCTCTTAAAATATGAGTCAAGTGAATATTTAAACGCTTCATTATATTGTCCATCCGTTTCTAACAGGTTAATTCCGCCCGCAGCAATTCTTATACTTTTTCCCGCTTCCGCAGGGACACAGGGAGTTCCGTCCAGCTCTTTGATCCGCCATGAACGGTAGTACTCTGCCTGGTCCATTTTCCATGTCCTGCATACTTAAAAACTCCTCATGCAAGTCAGGATTCTGCTCTT
>JAUVJE010000071.1 GCA_030592355.1 Clostridia bacterium | reverse complement strand
GCGAACTTGTAAGAATTAATAAATATATCAGCGATACCGGTTTTTGTTCCCGCAGAGAAGCAGACAGGCTGGTTGCGGGCGGCCAGGTTACGATTAACGGGAAAAGAGCGGAAATCGGTGCAAAAGTCGATTTAGGCGACAGCATAAAAGTAAATAATAAGCTAATTGGAAATAGAAGAAGAAGTATCTATATCGCTTTTAACAAGCCAAGGGGAGTCACCAGCACTACCGATGAGACAGACAGAAGCAATATTATCAGTTTTATCGGGTACAAGGAGAGAATATTCCCGATAGGACGGCTGGATAAAATGTCGGAAGGTTTAATATTCCTGACAAACGACGGTAACATTGTCAATAAAATTCTACGGGCGGGGAACAGTCATGAAAAAGAGTATGTTGTAACGGTCAATATACCCATAACAGATGATTTCATTAAAAAGATGAGAAGGGGTGTAAGAATTCTTAGAACAACAACCTTGCCATGTAGGGTTGAGAGGGTGAGTGATTATAAATTCAAAATTGTATTGACCCAGGGGCTCAATCGCCAGATTCGCAGAATGTGTGAAAAACTTGGATATGCAGTAACAAAACTTATCAGGACCAGAATTATGAATGTCCGCTTGAAAGGCATTGGCCCCGGACAATGGCGTTATCTGACTGCCGATGAGATGAAAAAGATTAATATGCTTTTGGCAAATTCTATAAAAACAGAAGAAGCATCAGCATTAAAAGGTAATAAGCAGTATGACGGGAATAAACATAGGGGTAAAAAACATAAGAGAAATGGGCATGATGCAAAGCGAAAATGATTAATGAATTTACGATTTGGCGTTAAATACATATTTCTTTAAGAAAGCGCTAAAAAGATCTCTGTATCTGTTATATTTGCTCATCATCAGTTTATGGCGTGGGTAATGCACTGCCCGGTATACAATATTTTTGTCTCTGAAGCGATAGTTGTAACCATACAGGTCCAGCTGTCCCAATAGAGTTTTTGGTTTGATTATTTTTTTCCGGGCATGTTTTATATTCAATTTAGTATTGCCGTTATGCTTTAATTCTTCTATGACCCAGTCCGGTATTTTAATAGATGTTAATTCATTGTAACAATCAAATAACACATAAAAGACATATGAAAGCCGTGTTTTGTTCAGCTTACCTAAAAGACTTTTCCAATTAATCTGAATCTCATTTGACAAAATGGTATGCATGTCAAAAATCCATTTTAAACTGGTTAATGAACTGGCGTTTGCCCCGTGTAAACAAACCTGGAGTATGAAGTCTTCAGCAGAAAGCATATTACATTTGACATCTTTATACATGAATTTTTTCGTGGCGTCAATCTTAACATCCCGGTACGAAATGGGAAGTGGAGTCCAGTATAAGTCGATTTCCAGGTTATGATTGCTCCGAAAAGAATATGAATGACGGGTTTCAATGTTCTTAAAAATATCATAACCGCAGTCACTGATATAACCAAGTTCGTTCAAAATAAGGATTGTCTTAGGAATATCTTCCTTTTCGACAACCATATCGATGTCTCCCATACTCCGTATGCCGATATCTTCATGGTAATGGATAATCAGGGGAATGCCCTTTAAAAGCGTAAAAGGTATTTGTTTTTTATTCAGTTCATCTCCCAACGTACGCAGAGTATACAGAAGTATACTGTTTTTATACAGACTCTTTTTGTATATTCCCATATACCTGTTCATGTTTTTGTCTAAGAAGCCAAGTGAAATAAGGCGCTTATACAGTGCCGGAATCAGGGCATAACTTTCACCGTCAATATAATTCTCAATATTAACCGAATCTATCCAATTATTATAGTTTTCAATTGCTTTGCTGTCCTCGCCTATTATTGCTTTCAGTAGATAAATTTGCGAATGTGTCAGCGGAAACTTAAACTTTTTCATTTTTTTTATCCTTTATTATCTGTGCGAAAGTTTTTACAAAATCAATCCGGTCCTTTTTATTCAAAATTCCGTTATTATTATAGTGGAGACGCCTATACATAACTATATCGGGAATAACCGCATAATTGAAACCCAGTTTTTTAAAGCGGTGAATCCAGTCGAACAACTCTCCAAGTCTCAGATTCTCATTGAATTGACCGACTTTCATAAAGTCATCTTTTTTTATAAGCAGTGTTCCGGGGATTATACCCTTAGCAGGTTTGTCCTCAAAACAGTATTTGTTTCGATAATCCATATTGACTTCAGGGGAGTAAAATTGCCTTATATACCCGAAGACAGCCTGTATGGATGAATCCATGACAAGTCTTTCAACCTGGAGTTCTAATTTCTGTTCTACCCAAATGTCGTCACAGTCTATGAATGCCAGAATATTACCGGACGATTTACTGATGCCAAAGTTTCTGGCTCCGCTGATTCCCTTATTATTCTGCCGGTATATTTTAATTCTCGGATCATCAATTTCAGCTAATGATTCTCTCACATTATTTTTAGAACCATCATCGGCTACAATGATTTCATATGGTTGCAATGTTTGAGAAAGAACACTTTTTATACAGGATATAAGATGTTCGTCGGGATTATAAACAGGGATTATAACACTTACCTTAAGTTTTGCGGCAAACATCTTCCTCTTTATTGATTCCGCCAGCAGTGCTGTGACATTGTGTCTATTCGACTGAATATTTTGAGATATATTGCCGCCATGGATATGTTTATTAAAAAGGACATCATCCACCACTGTAATGTTTATACCGGCATCCTTTATACGAAGATGAAGGTCTGAATCCTCGGCGGTCCGGTAGCGCGGATTAAAAAGCCCGACTCTGTCGAAAACAATATTGTCAAGGAACATGCCGCTGGGAATTTCATGCGGATATCGGACTTCACCCTCAATTTTCTGAATCCAGGGGTAATCCTCTAACGGGCCTTTAAAGATAAGATTATGATTGCAGTAGACAACCGGAAATTCGGGGTGGTGTTTTACAAATGAAAGTTGTCTCTCCAATTTATCCGCGAACCATACATCGTCATGGTCAAGAAATGCAATATACCTTCCGGATGAATTCAGGATTCCGTTGTTTCTTGCCGGACCGGGCCCCTTGTTTGTCTGATGAATATATTTGACTCTTATATCTGTCATATTCCCGACTATAGATTCAGTGCCGTCTGTTGAACCATCGTCAATGATAATCAATTCAAAATTTTCGTATGTTTGTGAAAGTACGCTGTCAACAGCTGCAGTCAATCGCTCTGAACCGTTAAAAACAGGAAGGATTACGCTTATAAGGGGAGTTGTGTTAATAAAGTCAGTGAGTAAGCGGACATTTTCATTTATGGATGGCCCGATTATGAATTCATGAATATCAAGTTTGCCAACGAGTTTTGTTATGCCTCCCAGAAAGTTTTTATTGATTCCGGGCATCTGAAAAACAGTACTTGAACCTATCACAGACAATGCTTTTAAACCCGGGATTTTATTGAAACGGGGAGTAGAGGTTTTTTCTCCGGTTAGCATTATTATTCCGTTTATTTTTAGCGAGACACTCATACTCAAGCCGGGAATTTCATCGGCAAACAGGTAACCTTTATCATATCCTTTTGAAGTTCGGTTTGCCAGGTAATTATCAAGGAACGGGTATATATTTACTATATCGGGATTTACTTTTATTGAGTTGTAAAGAGAGAAAGCGGTGGGACATGTTTCATTATCTATTATAACGTAATCATCTCCAAGCAGCTTTCCGCCATTAATAAATGATAAAAGGGATATGGTTGATTTGCCGGCACCGCCCCGTCCGGCAACAAGAAAGCCGCTTTCATTTTCTCCGATGACAGAACCGTGTATTAGGTTCATATTATATTGAATGCATATCCAATGGAAAATCATGCGAAAAGGAGCTGCTTTTTCATAATCGGGGAGTTCATCAAGAGAAGTAATATAATAGAATGCCTCATGGGAACCGGTGTCAACCAGTGAGGATATTGTTGTAAGGGTATTGTGAAGCATATGAAGGTTGCCATGATTAAAATACAGGTTTTGATTTTGAGTTGAATAAGTACCATCTTTTACTATCAGTTCAAATCCGGGACTTATACCGGTGGATTTCCCATCAGCTGCAAATATTGTAAAACAAATATCATCATCGCATGAATCAGATGTCAGGTGTTGAAATGGCCTTGTCATCAATTCAGCCATAACATGATTAAAGAAGATAAATCTAATATTTAGCTTGCCTATTTTTATGTTCTTAACAATCTGCGGAAGTTTAATATCCGTAAAAGATTTTCGTAATTTATCTGAAAAGGTAATTATATTACTGTTCATTATTTTTATATGGCCAACCTTTTTCTGTTACCTCATGAATTGGATCGAGGAGTAACATTTCCTGCATATCGTCAAATTTTTCAATCGCAGGAACAATATAAGCCGCGATATCAGTTGGTAATTCGCATGTTACAGGTTTTTCATCAGTTGTGTCTGCCAGGCTGTCTGAAACCATAGTATTGATTACTAAATCTACATCAGAAGCTGCTTTTTTCGTGGATAGATGGAAAGCTGCTGTATATTGGCTGTTAATTTCATCTTTGCTTAGTCCGCAGCATGCCAGCTCCCAAATATATGATGCCGTCGCATTAAAATTATAGTAACATCCTGTACTAAGATTAATTACAACTGTATCGTCGTCAATTTTCTCGCTAAGTGTGACATCTCTGTCAATTTTATAAAATTCATTCATGCATTTACTCCGTTTATATCGCTTGCATTATTATAACATCACAACCGGTGATAAACAATTATTGATGCCAGGACGAGAGAACCTTCCGGGAAGGTTTCTTCGAAAACCGAAAAACAGCCTAATGTATGTTTTCCGGTTTTGGGTGTTTTCGAAGTTCTTTATGTTATAATTAATGTGTCGGGAGGTACAGTATGATAAAACTGGCTTTCATGGTTGACACGGCGTATGTCTTGGGTTTCGGTAACAAAGAATTGCCTTTTCAGATGGACAAAATTACTGTAGGGGACCATTATGTTGCCGGAAGAAAAAACTTACAATTTTATAAAAACAATATATTTAAATCCGGAACCATTCTATACATAGTATCCCGAAGTTCTTCTTCAAGAATCAAAGACATGGTAAATATAAAGATGATCAGTGACTATATGGAGTTAGTACATAAGTACAAGGATTCAAAAGATAGCCTTGTGGTTATTGGCGGTAAAGAAATTCTTATGTTATTTCTGCCTTATGCAAGTGAAATAAGTGTGATCATAACTAATAAAAAAACATCAGGAGACACTGTTTTTAAAGAATGGAAAACTTTTAACCTTCGTCTGAAAAAAATCGAGGAGTGGCCGGGAGGCATTACATACTATTACAGCAAAAAACCAGCGCCTGTGTATTAGGGGAAATAGCAGCCACCAGTAAAACGGGTGGTTTATAACATTAAATATGCCCAGGGCAACTTTAAGAATTAGGAATGAATTATTTTGCCTTAAATATGCCTTGGGCAAGTTTAAGAAATAATAAAAAAGGGCTGTCTCACAATTAGGTTGAGACAGCTCTTTTTCATTGCTCATTTAATAGAAAAGAAAGGAGCTGCCTTTTTGAGACAGCCCCTTTTTATTATGTGTATTTTGCTATTCAATCTGTGAAGTGCAGTTCGGGCATCTTGTTGCTTCTATGCTTATTTCAGTTAAGCAGTGAGGACATTTTTTAGTTGTAGGTGCAGCAGCTGGTGCGGGTTCTTCTTTTTTCTTAGCTTTGCTGATTAACTTGACAACCAGGAATATTGATAATGCAATTATCAGGAAGTTAATTATAGTATTAATGAATAATCCGTAATTTAATGTTGCTATACCCGCCTCCTGTGCTTTGGCAAGGGTTTCGAAAGAGCCGTCACCCAGAACAACAAACAAGTTGGCGAAGTCAGTATTGCCCAGTAATTTACCAACCAATGGCATAATGATATCATTGACAAGTGATTTAATAATCAGCCCGAACGCTCCCCCGATAACGACGGCAACGGCTAAATCAATAACATTGCCTTTTAGTGCAAATTTCTTAAAATCTTTCCACATGTATAATTCTCCCTTATGAAGTTTTCTTATTAATTATAATTCTAGGGATTATCATATGTCAAAACAACCGATAGTCTTTGGATACGTGAGAAGCCCCCGGATTTTCAATGTGCATAAATATTATTTAGATTTATTTCACTGGAAGTCATTGTAGTATCTCACAGGATAAACCTGTGAATTTCTTTGCGTTGGGTAATTACAGACTATATAATAATATAGAAAGGGCATGGTGAAGAATGAAGAGACTTGCAATAATATCATTGGTGATTTTGGTAATAATCAGCATCTCGGCCTGCGGTAAAACCTCGGATTTTACTGTTGATGAAATTATAACCAATGCCATACATGAATCAGCAGAGATGAAAAGTTTTCATCTTGATATGGTGATTGATCAAAACACCATATTGGAATCAGGCGAAACAATAGATAACATAATACGAATTTATATGAATTTTGCACTTGATCCCATAGAAATTTTCCAGCATTTGGAAATTGATAATGCAGGGTACGTTCTTGAGATGTTTATGACACCTGAAGGTTCTTATATTAAAGACACGTCAATAAATAAATGGCTGGGAATTCCCTCGGAAATGTACGTGGAAATGATAGAAGAAACTGATAAGAATTATAGTGCCGCTGCTTCTATGAACAGATTGGCTTATTTTGCAAAAGACATTACCCTTGAACAAACTAAAAGCCTTTATATATTGAGAATGGATGTACTGGGTGATGGATACAAGGACTTGATAAAGGATTCGCTGGAAGTGAATGTGCCCGAAGGAATGACCAGGGAAGAATTTTTTGATAACGTAGAATTAAAATCCTTAACAATGATGATGCATATAGATAAAACATCTTTTTATGTGATTAAACATAATATTGAAACACACATAACTATTAAACTTGATGGAGCGAAGATGCAGAATACTCAAAAAGTAACCATGGAATACTCTGAATTTAACAAGCTTGATGCAATCATGGTGCCGGTTGAGGTAGTTCAGGAAGCAGCCCGGAACAGTTTATTCTAAAACCGGAAAAGGACCGGGAATGAATTCTAAAAAAGGAAAACGAAACGATATGAAAAATAAACAGGTAATCCTAATAATGACCGACACCCAGAGAAAAGACATGCTTGGCTGTTACAGTGACAATCTGGATATGGGGACGCCTTATTTGGATTCCCTCGCGGCTGAGGGTATTAGATTTGAAAGAGCATATACCTGCCAACCTGTTTGCGGGCCGGCACGTTCTTCAATTTTTACGGGGACTTATCCGCATACCAACGGGATGCTCGGGAATAGCATGAGCTTAAATCAACTGACAAAAACCATTGGACAAAGATTATCCGCCGAAGGTATAGAAACCGCATATATCGGCAAATGGCATCTTGACGGCGGCGACTATTTTGGAAATGGAATCTGCCCTGAGGGATGGAATGCGGATTATTGGTATGATATGCGAAATTATCTGGATAATATGGGTAATGACGACAGGTATAAATCCAGGCAATTCGATTCAGCGCTCATAAAAAATATCCCTGAGGAATTTACTTTTGCCTACGGTTGCAGCAACAGGGCGGTTGAGTTTATTAAAAAGAATAAGAATAAGGATTATTTACTGGTTGTTTCATATGATGAGCCGCACCATCCATATCTGGCGCCTCAAAAATATTATGAGAATTTTAAAAATTGCTCTCATATAAATAACGGTAATCTCGCAGATACATTGGATAATAAACCTGAACACATAAAAGTATGGAGTGCCGGCGAGGGGGAGATTGATTCTTCGGCTTATGGCCTGATGGGATGCAATTCTTACGTCGACAGTGAAATCGGACGTGTTTTAGAAGCGGCTGAAAAATTTTCAGATGAAGCAATGCTGATATATACATCAGATCACGGAGATGCTTTGGGAGCCCATGGAATTACAAATAAGGGACCCGCAATGTATGAAGAAATAACAAATATACCATTCATTATTAAATGGAAAGATATCATAGAGAAAAATCTTGTCCTTAAACATCCTGTTTCGCATATTGATATAGTCCCTACGATATTGGGTGTATTCGGTCTGCCGGTTCCCGAGTGCCTCGAAGGGAAAAGCCTCAGTGAGACATTAATAAACCCAGAGGAAAAAGCGAATGAATACGTATTTATTGAATTTACACGATACGAGATAGACCACGATGGCTTCGGGGGATATCAACCCATTCGCGCGGTAACTGACGGCCGGTATAAACTTGTGGTCAATCTTCTGACTACAGATGAATTATATGATAATGAAAATGATCCCGGAGAGATGAAAAATCAAATTATAAATAAAAATTACATGGAAATCAGAAATAAACTTCATGATGTTTTGTTAAAATGGATGAACGATACGAGGGACCCGTTCAGGGGATATTACTGGGAAAGAAGACCGTGGAGAACCGATGCCCGTCCGGCAACCTGGGATTATACCGGTATGACCAGGCAAAGGGCGATAGAAGCGGAAGAGACCGGGCAATTGGATTATTTAACCGGTCTGCCATATGAAAAGCGCATTCGCGGAAAAGGTGTTATTAAAAAGGATTGATTATGAAGAAGTATGAAGAACTTACTGCCGGAGGAATAAAAAGAAGATAAGGAAGGTCGCTGAACTTGCACTGGGAAAGTATGATATTAATGTTTTGCAAATTAAATATATAAAGTAAATTTGTATCTATCCGGGTGTTTATGAAGATTTAAAAATAAAGTTGTTTGTTATATAATCAGAGTAGGGTGCAGATGAATTAATAATAGGAGAATATTTGATGAAGAAGATAATTAAACTGATATTTCTGTTTTTAGCGGTTGCCTTGATAATATCTTCCTGTGGCATTGCGCCTAAAAGTGAAAAAACATCCCAACCGCCGTCTCCTACAGCTTCAGACACCCTGACCGAGGCTGAAAAGCAGGCGGCTGAGCTCGAAAAAATAGTCGAGGAGGTCCTTGACAAAGAACATGAGCATGTCTGGGTTTTCAAGCATTTTCAGGAAGTTCATCCACATAGCGCAGTATATGAATGTAAATGCGGAGCAACTTTTTTAAAGTATGATGAGCAGGCCGATTTTAAAATGACAATAATCGGTCCTTCAGAAGTGCATCCGCATTATATGGTGGAGGAGTGCAGTATTTGCAAACAGCATTTTGTAAACGAGAACCTTCCTACCAAGTTGACCTGGCTTCTCAGTGGATACCAAAGCGAGCACCCGCATTATGCAATTATTAAATGCAGCCAATGCGATTTTACATATATCGAATATAATACAACAGCGGAAAGCAGGGGAGTGTGCAAAATGCAATCCACTGAAGCACAGGCAGAACATCCCCATTACTTGATTTTTGAGTGTACATTCGAGGGATGCGACTATTCTTTTGTTGATAAAAATATTACAGCGGAGTATGAATTGGAAACAGATGAAAATAATTATGGGGTTGCCCATCCTCATTTTCTCTATGCAAGTTGTACATATGATGGGTGCAGCTACTCAGAAAAGACAAATGCGATTGCTGATTGGGAATGGGATGAAGACGGCGTATGCAGCATTTGCGGTCAGGCTAAAGATGTACTATACAAAGCGTCCGAAACCAGCGTAGCGGTAACAGGAACGGTTATTGAAGGACATGAGGGACATCTTCACATACCCGGATTTATCGAGGGCAAGCCTGTCGATGCAATAGAAGCAGAAGCTTTTTATGAAAAAACCCAAATTACCTCTGTATATATTCCTGACAGTGTAATGATTATTGGCAGGAATGCATTCGAAAATTGTATCAATTTACAGTTGGAACCGTTGGAAAAATGTCCGTTATGCGGCATAGAACCAGGACTCAGGATTGAACCTGACTGCCCGGTATGCAAATTGTTTGAAGATAATCCGGAAAGCGGTCATCCGATAGGTAATATCGGTAGAAATGTAGCGATAATCGAAGAGGCGGCTTTTAGAAACTGCACCGGCTTATGGTCTGTATGCTTTGGAGAGAATTTGGTGGAAATAAGGGAGATGGCATTTGAAGGATGCCAAAACCTGACCCATGTCAGTTTTATGTCTATGACGGCTCCGATGATCGGGCCCGATACTTTTGCAGGTGCAGCGCTTGAATTTGAAATATTTGTTCCTGCCGGCTCTACAGGGTACGATACTGCGGAATGGGCTCAGTACAATGTTGTTTATATTGAATATGCAGATTTGCAATAAATTCCCCGGGAAATTTTATTCCCCACCCAAGAATACCCGTGTCTTCAGACGTGGGATGAATTGGGAAAATTCACTTGTCCCGCTTAAAATTGTCTTTGGCTTAGTGCTGAAAATGGTACCGCAATTGCTGTAAAATTATATATGAAAGCATAGTTAATATATTAATTTGGGTTTTAGGAAATATATAATAACCAGAAAGCGAAATGAATTAAATGCTACAGAAGAAAGCGTTCCGGTTCAGACTGTATCCTGCAAAAGAACAGACCGTATTGATTAATAAAACAATAGGCTGCTCCAGGTTCGTATACAACTATTTTCTTGATAAATGGAACACTGTATACAACATAACCGGAAAAGGGCTT
>JAUVJE010000236.1 GCA_030592355.1 Clostridia bacterium | reverse complement strand
TGCGGCAAAATTTTCAGGTCAAAGGACCAGGGGATTTGTAAATGCAATATTAAGGGCTGTTTCCCGTGAGAAGAATTCAATCAACGGGCTTTTGGACAGTCTCGAAGGAGCCCGGCGCATATCCGTGAAATATTCATGCAGCCTTGAAGCTGTTGAAAAGCTGATTGAACAATATGGCGAAGAAAGAACAATAAGCATTCTGAGTGTTGTGAATACTCCGGCTCACATATGCATCAGGTTTAATGACAATAATAAAAAAGGTGAACGCGAAAAAACACTCGGTGTACTGGGAATTGATTATAAAAGAGGCAGCACGGCCTTTGCGGCCTATTACCCAAAGCTAAAAAAACCAATTTCTTCACTAATGCCGTATAAAAACGGTGTGTTTTCAATACAGGACGAAGGTGCTCAGGCCATGAGTGAGTTTATAGCTCTAGAGGAAAACGAAACCATTTTGGACACATGCGCATCACCGGGGGGAAAAGCAATTCATATATCCTGCATTATGAATGGAACCGGTGAAATAACAGCCTGTGACATATATCCTCACAGAGTGGAAAATATGAAAAGAAGTATTGCAAGGACAAAGCGTAAAAACATCAGGTGTATAGAAAAAGATATGTCCGTGAGTCATGATGAATTTATTGAAAAATTTGATACGGTGCTCATTGACGTGCCATGCAGCGGATTGGGCACTGCTCAGCGCCGTCCGGAAATAAAACTCAAATATAAAGAAAATAATGGATTATATGAACTTCAGAGTAAAATTCTTAACGTCTGTTCATCATATGTTAAGCCGGGAGGAAAATTAGTTTACGGCACCTGCACATTGTTCCGTGAAGAGAATAGGGATGTGGTTGACAGAATGTTGTCAGTTCATGGTGAATTTAATCTGAAAGAAGAAAAAACTATAATACCTGACGGTAGAACGGGAGGTTTTTATATGGCGAAGATGGTGAAAAAATCATGAAGAATATTCTGGACATGTCAATCAATGAGGTGAAAGATGCTATTGCGGCGGTCGGGTTAAAAGGGTATAAAGCCGATCAGGTGCTGGATTGGATATATAGGAAGAAAATTTTCGATTTCCATGAAATGACTAATATATCAAAGAAGGATGCCGGGTTGCTTGGCAGCAGATTCAGCATAGACATACCAAAAACAACAGACAATCTTAGGAGTTCGGACGGCACGCTGAAGTATCTTCTTGAGTTGGCCGACGGCAATGTGGTGGAAAGTGTGCTTATGGAATATTCATACGGCTATTCTATTTGCATATCCAGTCAGGCGGGGTGCAGGATGAACTGCAGTTTTTGTGCATCCGGCAAAGATGGTCTGGCCAGGAATCTGACTCCCGGGGAAATGACAGGGCAGATTTTAGCTGTTTCCGCTGCGTCAGGGTGTGAAATATCAAGGGTTGTGGTTATGGGAACAGGCGAACCATTCGATAATTATGACAATTTTATTAAATTCATTGAAACAACCAATGACAGGCAGGGACTGGATATCGGACAACGAAAACTAACCGTATCGACTTGTGGTATTATTCCGCGCATTTATGATTTTGCGGATTATAACAGCCAGGTGAATCTGGCCATCTCTCTGCACGGAACCGATAATGAATCGCGAAGCCGGACCATGCCTGTAAACAAGAGCTATCCTATTGAAAAATTGATTCATGCATGCCGGTACTATATTAATAAAACCAATAGACGATTATCCTTCGAATATGCCCTGATGCCGGGTATAAATGATTCTATTGAAAAGGCGGAGGAACTGGCAAAATTATTGAAAGGTATGTTGTGCTATGTTAATATAATACCGGTCAATAGGATTGACGGAGTGACTTATAAAGGCGACCCAAAGGCAAACGTATTACGCTTTTATGATATACTTGGAAAACATGGTATTCACACAACGGTCAGAAGAGAATTAGGTACTGATATAGGAGCTGCATGCGGCCAGCTCAGGAGGAGCCATGCTGATAAAGTACAGCACCGGAACCGACAAGGGTAAAGTTAGGGACCGGAACGAGGATAATAATACAGTCATTGATTGCAACGAATACAAAGTGTTTGCTGTCGCTGACGGCATGGGTGGGATGGACTTTGGCGACGTGGCAAGTTCCACTGCTTTAGAATGCATTAAAAGTGAATTCAATAATTGCGAAAAAATCTCCTTTAAAGAACAGGACATTAAGAAAATGTTCGACCGCATTTTTAATATAATAAATAATGAAATAATTAAAAAGTGTTTTGAAAAAAAATCCGCCGCAGGAATGGGCACCACATTGTCAATTTGCATTGTGACAGATAATAAGCTCTTTGTGGGTCATATGGGTGATTCAAGGATTTATATCTTCCGTAATGACGGGATAATACAAATAACAAAAGACCATTCATATGTCGAGGAACTGATAGATAGCGGCCGCATAACAAGGGAACAGGCGAGAAGTCATCCTAACCGTAATATTATAACGAGGGCACTGGGCCTTGACAGGGATATTAATGTAGACACAGATACGTTTGATTTGATAAATGGAGATTACATATTGCTTTGTACCGATGGATTGACAAATGCAGTTGAAGACTGGGA
>JAUVJE010000141.1 GCA_030592355.1 Clostridia bacterium | reverse complement strand
AGTTTACACGACAGCACCTCTTTCAGTACTGCCTGATGTTAAATAAGGATGCATCCGCCTCATTATAATTGGTATCTTCCGGAACGCATCCTGATTTGTGTTATTTTACCCGAGAATCCCGGTATGTGCAACTTACTTCCTGATATCAATAAAAACCCTGTCACCGGGTTTTAGCATTCCAAGCTTTTCCATTGCTGCTTTTTCAATATAATACCTGCTTTCCGCAAGGCTTATTTCGGTTCTGAATTGTAATTCAAGTTCCTGCGAAATTATCAGGAATTGTTCGAGCTCATCCTTTTGCTTCCTTTTTGCTTCTATGACGGGTTGTTGTGAAATCAGCACATAAATAATATACACGCATAAAATCGCAGCAGCTCCGTTTAAAATAAATTGACCTAATCCTTTTTTCTTCTTCATTAGTATCTTCCATCATCTTTAGTATAAAAAAATTATAGCATATGAGTCTACCCATATCAACTAACCGGACTCACACCATATTAGCAAATTTACCCATAATTATTAGAGCACTTTTTATCATAATATAGGAATCCACTTCCTAATTATCATAAAATAACGAATTTACCACTGGAGGTAAATTTGCGAAAAGGTGTTTTTCGAAATATTAAGGGGATTTATGGAAGTATGCTGCCGGGTTATGGTATGATATTTTTAACTGAGCAGGAGGCTTCATATGAGTAAGGCTGATCTGATTTTTATCAATATGTGCAAAGATATACTGACAAACGGTTATTCTTCCAAAGGGCAGAAAGTGCGCCCTAGATGGGACGACGGTTCGCTGGCTCACACAATAAAAAAATTCGGAATCATTAATCGTTATGATTTGTCCTCTGAATTTCCAATTATGACACTTAAGCATACATCGCTAAAAAAATCCGTTGATGAATTGCTATGGATCTGGCAGAAAAAATCCAATAATATTAATGATTTAAACAGCAAAATCTGGGATTCCTGGGCTGATGAAGACGGTTCCATCGGAAAAGCTTACGGATATCAGCTGGGAATCAAACATAAATACCGCGAGGGTAAATTCGACCAAGTTGACAAGGTATTGTATGATTTAAAAAACAACCCTTACAGCAGGCGCATTATAACTAACATATATAATCACCACGACCTTCATGAGATGCATCTTTATCCGTGCGCCTATTCCATGACCTTTAACGTCACAGGAAATAAACTAAATACCGTTTTAAATCAGCGGTCACAGGACATATTGGCGGCTAATAATTGGAATGTAGTTCAATACTCGGTGCTGACCTACCTGTTCGCTCATGTATGCGGTCTTGAACCCGGGGAATTTGTACATGTCATAGCAGATGCACATATATACGACCGGCATATTCCCATAATTGAAGAACTGATCTCGCGTCCTGTTTATGACGCTCCAAAATTTATTATGAATAAAGAAAAATCAGATTTTTACGAATATACATCCAAAGATTTCAAGCTTGAAGACTACCAAAAGGGTCCGCATGTGAGCTTTCCCATAGCGGTATAGGTAATTAATATGATAAGCATTGTTGCAGTTGATAGAAATTGGGGAATAGGGGAAAATAACCGGATGCCGTGGAAGATTCCCGGTGAACAGCTTTTTTTCAAAGAAAAAACTTACGGTGGTATAGTTATCATGGGACGGAAAACTTTGGAATCCCTTCCGGGAGGACGTCCCTTGGAAGGACGGCGGAATATCGTAATGACCAGAAATCCGGATTTTAAAAAAGATGGTGTTGAAATTGCAGAATCACCTGAAGTCTTACTCTCTCTTGTCCGTGGTGAAGATTCAAGAAACGTATTTTTAATCGGAGGCTCTCAAATTTACAGACTACTGACTCCATATTGCCGTGAAGCCTATATCACAAAAGTTAAAGGCAAATACGACGTTGATACATACCACCCTGATTTAGACCGCGACTCCGATTGGCACATAACCGATGTATCGGAAGAAATCGTCAGTTCCAACGGTATTGCTTATACAAGATATGTCTATGAAAATATTTTCTTAAACAGATAAGATTTAAAATCCATTCAGAGCTTGTCAAACAACGGTAATTTTAATAATTATTTATATCGGGTTGTGTGAAAAGTTATGCAGTTTGAGTCATGGTAATTAATTGCCCCGTTGACTGCAGTCCTGGATACATAATATATATAGTCATCATAAAACAGGAAATCCACATATTGGAACCCTGCTTTTTCATAATTTTCATACCATCCTGTATGTTCGTAATCAATAAGCGTCTTTTCAATTGTCCATTTTTCAACATCTGGTGAGCTCATTAGAATCAGCTCATTCCTGCGTTTTGGTTTCTCATTATCAGCCCGGTTCACAATGGTCCAGTATTTTTTTGTAGCTTGGTCATAATATATACAGAATTTAGTATGATTACCCTGAAAATCAATTACTTTTCCAAATTCGGGTGTAGCAGTAGGATTGTCCTTATCTAAAGCAAGGTAAAGCGCCTTGCCGTAATTGGGTTCACACTTGTCTATTCCGAACCGAAGAAAATCGATAAGCCGCCCATCCGGCGCTACAACTACATTTCCTTCAATACATCCTGATGATTCACCGAAAGGAGTCCCCGGCCATTCAGGATTGTAGTCTAAAAATCCCGAAATAGTCCAGTTTGAGGCTTTTGTTATGTCTCCGTTAGCAGAAATTACGCCATTTGCATGCCCTTTCAAATGCCAGGACCCAAAGTCGACGGCTGTCCATATTCGCCCATTGTACTCCAATATAGGCATAGCGGCTTTATGCGGTCCTCCCGTATATTTATTACCACCGGTCATAATTGTGCAAGCTTTATTCCAGTAATAGGTCTTTTCATTCAATTTGTACAGCACAAGATCCCCGTATTCATGCATATTGCCAAGTATATAAATTTTCTTTTTATAAATGAAAAGCTTCCCCCAGAAGCATCCTTCAATACCTGAATGATAATGCCATGTAGCGCCTTTATCATCTGAATAAAAAACCTTAGTCTGGTTCTGGGCAAAATCGAAATAAAATATATCATGCGATACGTAAAGACGCCCTGATGCAGTTTTTATTATGCTTGGGCTTGCGGGACACATCCCGGAGGGGAGATACGTTTTGTCATCAGGATGAATATAATTGACTACAGTCCCCGGATAGCTTCCGCATCTAAATGGTCTTGGCAACATTTTTCCTCCGCCAACTGCTCTTAATTCTATAATATAGTCAATACCATTTTCCAATCCTGCTATTTCAAAAGTGGTTTTATTGATTTTTTTATATTTAACTTTTTCAAAAACCCCGCCGGCGAAACTTATAAAAGCTTCAAATTCTCCCATATCATCAGTAACCTCAAATATTATTCTACGCTCTCCGGGCGACATTCTTGTGATTTTTGTTAAAACTCTATTCATTGGTCAACTCCATCCATTTCGCATATTGTTCATCAAGTTCAGTTTTCAAATTTTCTCTAATTGTCGTCAGCTTCGTCAGTTTTATATAATCAGCTGCGAATTCCTGAATCTCATCCTCAATTCTATTTATCTTTTGTTCCAGCTTTTGTATTCTCTCTTCAGTCATACGAAGTGTGAAACTGGCTTTTCTTTTTGCCTTGCCTCGTTCAAGTTTTTCTGGTGATTTCCTTTTTTCTGTTTTTGCCGGCTCCGCTGAAGCTGCTTTCTCCAAATAATTGTCATAGTTACCCGGATACACAGTAAATTCACCCTCCCTTAATTCGAATATTTTATCCGCAAATGCGTTGATAAAGTGTCTGTCATGAGAAATAAATATCATAGTACCGCCGTAATTCCGGATTGCTTTTTCCAAATCCTCACGCGACGGTATATCAAGATGATTAGTAGGTTCGTCCAGAACCAGAAAATTAACACTGTCTCTCATTTCAAGCAGCAACCTCAATCTGCTTTTTTCTCCTCCTGACAAAATCCCTATTTTTTTGTATACACTATCTCCGGAAAAAAGAAATTTGCCTAACAAATTGCGTGACGATGAAATTGACATGTCCAGTTCGCTGCATACTTCCTCCAATACAGAATTATCCTTACGGCTGAATTTCACATCTTGTTCCAGATAAGCATATTTAACGCCGCGGCCGATTTTTATAATCCCTTCCTTAGGAACCATTCTGTCCGTCATAATTTTTATCAATGTGCTTTTACCCGACCCATTTGGACCTATGACTGCAATTTTCTCGCCACTTTTTATTAATATATCCACACCCTCAAAAAGCTTCTTTGAATCATATCCGGCTGAAAGTTTTTCCATTCTTAGAACTTCACGTCCGGTTTTTCCTGTCTGCGAAATCGCCATGTGAAGAGTTTTTTCCGTAACCGGTTTGTCCACTCTGTTTATTTGCTCAATTCTTTTTTCAATTGTTTTAGCAATATGTATGGTTTTTTCAGTGGCATAATTCCGCATTTTTCTTGCAGTTTCATTCAACCTCTCAATTTCCCTGTTCTGCTTTTCATATAGCTTAAGATTCCGTTCCTCGTGTTCTTGTTTTTGCTTTTTATAAGAACTGAAATTTCCTGTATACGAAAGTGCCTTTGAATTCGAAAGCTCTATTATTCCGGATGCAGTTTTATCAATGAAATACCTGTCATGGGAAACATATATTATGCTGCCTTTGTATCTGCCCATAAATTCCTCAAGCCAGCCACGGGCATCCATATCCAAATGATTTGTGGGTTCGTCCAAAAGCAGTATATCCGGTGCGGACAGCAAGGCTTTCGCCAGCATCACAGTAGTTCTTTCGCCCCCGCTCAGAATATCATAATCGCTACTGAGAATTCTGTCGGGAATTTTCAACCCATTCACTATACGGCTGTATTTTTCAGCGGTGTTGTACCCTCCCATGAATTCAAAACGGTCATGCAACCGGCCATATTCCAAAACCTGGGTCTTATTGTCCGGGTCTTTCTTCATATCCTCATATGCCCGTTGCATAAGAAGCTCGCAGTAATCAATATCTTTAAATGCAGTTTTTATTACGGACTCGGCTGTCATTCCGGATGTATTCACATGAATTTGCCTCAGATATGACAATGCCAAACCTCTCTGTACATAAACAGAACCGCTGTCTATATCGGTTTCACCCGCAATAATATTGAAAATCGTAGTTTTTCCCGAACCATTTCTACCAATTAATGCAATAATCTCATTTTTAAATATTTCAATACTTATGTCATCAAGGATCACATTTCCATCATAGCTTTTTGTAATATTTTTAAGATTAATAATTCCCATGAAATAAATTATAACAGAAGAGAAGTTTAATAGTAATATTTAGAAATTCATTGCAGTATTCTGCTGAAATAAAAACTAATAGATTTTAATATATAATGAGCAAACTATCAGTTCGATTTAATTTCCAACGACATAAACTAAATTGAAAATTACCGGACGAATTTTTATTTTAACCAGCTAATCAATGTCAAGAATAATTTACCATTTTTCTCCAAGAACCTGGATAACAAATACTTTTGCTAAATCCGGGTCAAATTGCGTTCCCGCGCCTTTTTTTATTTCAGCGATTGCAATTTCAAGCGACAGCGGTTCTCTGTAGGGACGTTCGCTCCGCATGGCATCAAAGGCATCTGCAATTGAAATTATTCTTGCCTGAAGGGGAATTTCATATGTTTTCAAACCCTGCGGGTATCCACCTCCATCCCATCGTTCATGGTGCGCCAAAATATATTTTGAGGCTTCTTTCATACCTGGGGCTCGGCTCAGTATCCTGTATCCTGTTTCAGGATGCTTTTTTATCTCTTCCCATTCTTCATCATTTAATTTGCCGGGTTTATTAAGCACACTGTCTTTTACAGAAATTTTTCCGATATCATGAAGCAGACCGAGTGCTGACAATTCATTTACCTTATGCCTCGGCATCCTCAATGCCCGGCCTAATTTTTCACAGTACAGGCTCACCCTTTCGGAATGCAATTCCTCCCTGTTGCTTCGCTCATACAGCGCATCCATAATAAGTCTGAGCAAATCTCCTCTTTTACTTGATTTTTCATACAGCTTGTTTGTGTACATGTTGTCTTCGGCTTCTTTAATAATCTGTTCTTTTGTTTCATCGGAATTAATTTTTACCGCCAGACCCATTGAGACAGACAAAAGCCCTTCGGTATTATCTCCGACAAATAATTCATGAAGGTCGCTGATTACCATTTCAGCCTGGGAGTTTGTTGTTTTTGGAAGAAGCAGTATAAAATCATCCCCGCCAATTCTGGCGAGTACATCCTCCTCTTCGCAGATGCTTTTAAGAATACCGGCGGTTTTTATCAGCAGTTTGTCACCCTCGTGGTGACCTGCTGTATCATTTACCATTTTCAATCCATT
>JAUVJE010000202.1 GCA_030592355.1 Clostridia bacterium | reverse complement strand
CACTGAATGAGGGTCACCCTCAAGTATGCTTCTGTCCATGAATGCCCCGGGGTCACCTTCATCGGCATTGCATATAATATATTTTCTGTCACTTTCGTTTTTCCTTGCGAATTCCAGTTTCAGACCCGTCGGAAAACCTCCCCCGCCCCTGCCTCGAAGTCCGCTTTTTTTAAGAGTTTCTATAGTTTCTTCCGAAGACATTTCCGTAAGAACCTTGCCTAAGGCCATATATCCGTCACGGGCAATGTATTCTATTATGTTTTCGGGATCTATGACCCCGCAGTTTTTTAAAGCTATCCTAAGCTGTTTATGACCGCTCATTTCAATACCTCCTTCAGCTAATGGTTTCGTAGTTTTTTTCAAGGACCAGGTCTTTAACGACATCGCCCCTTACAATGTGATTGTTGATAATCGTTTTTGCCCGTGCACTGTCTACATTACCATACAGAACAGATTCTTCACCGACCTTAACTATTTCAACCGTTGGTTCTGAGTGACATGCCCCCATGCAGCCGGCTCTTACGACAGTTACGTTTTCGAGCCCAAGCTTCATAATCTCACCTGCTATGGAGTCAAACACATCTCCTGCTCCTGCTGCAATTCCACATGTGGCCATACCTACGATAATACGGGTATTTGCTCCGGAAGCAGTAAGCTCCTTTTTGCTTTTGTCCCGAAGATTTTTCAATTCATCATATGATTTAAGCTTTTTCATATTACCTAACCCCGCTTTCCAGCTCAACGAGTATGTTGTCGAGATCGTCTACTTCAACCCGCCCATGTACTTTTCCATTCGTGATTACCACCGGCGCCAATCCGCATGCCCCAACGCACCTTAGTGCATCTATTGTAAACTTGCCGTCCTTGGTTGTCTCTCCGCTGGATATTCCCAGTTTCTTTTGAAGAGCCATAAGAATATCGCTTGACCCACGGACAAAACACGCCGTCCCCATACAAACGGAAATGACATATTTGCCTTTTGGCGTTTCTGTAAAATAAGAATAGAAAGTCACAACTCCATTTACTTTTGCTGCTGAAATTTTCAAAGACCGCGATACGTGAAGCTGTACTTCTTTCGGAAGATACCCGAAAAGATTCTGCGCTCTGTGAAGAATCTCAATAAGATTCTCCTCTTTGGCTCCAAGTTTTTCGATGAAAGCGTCAAGTTCTGCAAATTTTTCCTCTGCCAGTTTGTTCTTACACATTTTCTGTTTCCTCTCATGGATTAAGTTTTATTTTTATGTTGCCGTAAAATTAATTCAAGGGTATTCTACAACATAACCAGATGCTCTACAATAGAATTTCCGATATTTTGTTAAAATTTTAACACTTTTAGCAAAATTATCCATATATATATTACAAATATGTTTTTATTGTCAGAAAGAGAACCTTTTCCGGTGGTTTCGGATTAATGTAATTTAGTTCATTTATTTGAGAAAATCCTCACCGAAGAATTGACTGATGCTTCGCCGGGCATTCGGATGTATTTCCTCCGGCATAATTCCCTCCAGTAGTTCTTTCCTTATCGAAGGAAGCGATTTTCCCTTCACCAACCCACCATTTGCAACAAGTCCATCCTGAGGACGCTTTTCCAAAACATCAATAAGCCGCTTTTTCCATAATGCAAGGATATCCGTATATTCTTTGTGCGGTGCCAGATTTTTCAATTCCATCGGGTCATTCTCCAGATTAAAAAGCTGCTCTCTTCCATGGAATGTGTCGTAACAATATTTTATTTTCCCGTCAGTTACAAATTGTACCCCTATCAGACTTCCGGCTGTGTGTTCTCCGTGTATAAAGTCTCTGCCCATAATTGGTTTTCCATACAGCGGTCCCATAAAATCAATTCCCTCGACATTTTCGGGGACCGTCACACCGGCGGCTTTTAAAAGCGTGGGCATGATATCCATGTGAGTTACAGGTGTGTCATTGCGTCTGTAACCAAGGGTACTGTTTACTGTTTGAATCATTGTATCCGGTGTTCTTATTATCATAGGTATTTTTGTTGAACCTTCGTATGGGAATATCTTTCTCCATGTTCCATGGTCTCCGAGAAGATCTCCGTGATCGCTGGTAAACATCACTATGGTGTTTTTCGTGTGTTCATGTCTTTGTATGTAATATAGAATTTTGCCAATCTGATGATCTATATGCGTAAGCTGCGCACAGTATGCTCTGATTGCCACCTGTCTGTCATCTTCATCTTTGACCCCTATCATTGGAGAATTACTCGATGATTTGCGTTTCCATTCCTCCGGTTCCCAGTCACCCATCGGAGCTTCGCCAAAATCTACATCTTTATACATATTATAATAAGACTCAGGCGGGTCTAAAGGCGGATGCGGCCGGTGAAAACCTATCTGCATATAAAACGGTCTGCCTTGATCTCTGTTTTTAATTTCCTCAAGAGCGGTATCCGCCGTCCATTCGGTAGGGTGCAGATAGTTGGGATATGTCCACGGTATGTAGCAAAAACCATTATTGTCTACAGAATCAGCCGAATCCTTGACTTTGCCATCGGTCTGGTCGTAAAGCCATTGGTGATAGTCGCTTCTTTTTCCGTCTAGCCAATTCTGTGGGTCATATAATCTATTAATTTCAAATCCGAGATTTGCTTTTCTGGGATAATAGTGTGTCTTACCGACATTTATAGTCTGGTATCCGCCGTCATGCAGGCATCCTTGCATAGTAACAGGGTATGTCCAGGGAACACCGTCCATGTAACCTATCCTGTTGCAGGAAGATCCGCTCATTCCCGTCAGAAGGCTGGCCCTTGCGGGAATACAACTGGGCGTGGCGCAGTAGGCGGCTGTATATGTCATCCCTTCGCCGGCAAGCTGGTCAATGAAAGGCGTTTTAACTTTGTGCCCGAGATTCCCTAAAAAATCACCCCGCCATTGATCTGCGAAAATTAAAATAATGTTAGGACTGTTCATAATCCATCCCCCGTCATAATTATACCACCAAACCCTTATTCTGATTTTATTTTCTTATTTATGCCTCGGGCATAAATAAGAAATGTTTTTTGCCTTGGGCATAAATAAGAAAGAGAAAAATTAAAATCAGGTTTTCATAAGAATAACATGGACTGCAGCGGCAATTGTTAGAATTAAGCCGAGGGAACGGTGGATTGTTAATATCGGCTTCTTTTTTATAGACTTAACCATTATGCCGAAACCACCTTGAAGAAGAATTATCGCAAAAGCAATATATCCGCTATGCAATTTTATGCCTCCTACAAGGTTGTACCCATGTAGAAATGCGGTTATAACTAAAAGAACCATTAGATAGGGATGAATCCGGGACATAAACAGAGATGTTTTCCTCAGTAGTTTACTTTTATTTTTAAATCCGAACTTATTGACCCGCCGAAGTACAAAGTGGGTAATAATCAACGTTAAAAGAACAATGTTTACCCCTCCAAGATATTTAAATAAATAATACATGACGTCCTCCTGTCATATATTTACCCCTTCAGACCCAGTATCCCCGCAAGTTCCAGCGGATCCATTCTGAAGAAAGAACCTTTGCCTTCATAAAATCCGTGTTTACTTATCATATGAATATTTAAATCCGACCAGTAGATTTCAAGGGCAAGCTCTCTATTGTAAAGCTTTGTATTGCTTTTCAATTCTTTGGCGGCATCAGCAAACGGACATGGTATGTATCCTCTGTGGTCATCCACCAGCACTTCATATACGCCGTCGAGAATTACAACTGAACCCGGCGCCTCTTTTCCAAATTCCGTGAAATACTTCATCCTTGCGGCGATAACAATGTGAGACAATCCCATTTTAGAAACTGTCTCATCGTCAGTTCTAAGTATATCTTTTAACGTTCTTGAATCATCGCCTAGGAATCCGTGGGCTGTATATGCCCCCGGCTGCATGTTTTCCTGTATTAATTTCATTTTTG
>JAUVJE010000080.1 GCA_030592355.1 Clostridia bacterium | reverse complement strand
TTAATACAAGTTTCAAACAAGGGGTCGAATTTACTCTTGCAAAAAGAGGATAAAATTCCGTCCCCGGACTTTTCACGCCTTTAAACGGCAAAACCCGTCCTTATGTGGGTAATTATATCAGAAAAAGGGTTTGAATCAGTGTTTTTAACGAATGCGTTCATGGTTTTCCCTCTAATTCCCTTCAAGGGTTGCAGTAACTCTTACAAAGTTGCATTTAGTTTTTCAATTCACCATTTAATTTAATATTCTGATTTATCCAAGGGCTGTTTTAAACTCTTTTATCAGTAATGGCAGTATCTCCATCACATCGCCGACGATTCCGAGTTTAGCCACTTTAAATATGGGTGCTTCGGGATTTTTATTGATTGCGATTATTGTATCTGATGACGACATCCCCGCAAGGTGCTGTATCGCCCCTGAAATACCACATGCAAAGTATACTTTCGGTCCAACGGTTTGCCCTGTTTGTCCTACCTGGTGGTTATATTCAATCCATTCAGCATCCACAGCCGCACGTGATGCCCCAACCGCACCGCCAAGAATATCCGCAAGTTCTTTTATCAAAATAAAATTCTTCGGATCGCCCATTCCCCTGCCTCCGGATACAATTATATCAGCTTCTGTGAGCGATACCTTTTCAGTAATCGTTGCGACAACATCCTTTACATTGATTTTTAAATCTTTTGGAATATTGACTTCCGGTTTGATTATTTCTCCTTTACGGCTTTCATCCGGCTCCATTTCTTTCATGACCTTGTGCCTTACCGTAGCCATCTGAGGCCTGTGATTGGGACATATTATCGTAGCCATTAGATTTCCGCCGAAGGCAGGCCTGGTCTGCAGGAGCTTACCGTCTTCGGGGTCTATCTCCAGCTTGGTGCAGTCCGCCGTCAGTCCGGTATTTATTCTCGATGCAATCCTCGGTGCAAGCGACCTTCCATATGTAGTCGCACCTATAAGAATTATTTCGGGTTTATTCTGTTCAATCAGCTGTACAAAAATATCAGTATAGGATTCATCGTTATAATGTGCGAGGCTATCGTCTTCAACAATCATTACTTTGTCGGCACCTTGTGAAATGAGTTTTTTACCGGCCTCATCAAGGCTCTTTCCCATTAAAACCGCAGTCAATGATGTGTTTCTGTCGTCAGCCAATGTTCTTCCTACGCCAAGAAGCTCATAGGCAATTGATTCAGGCTCATCTTTTTTCTGTTCTGCAAATATCCAAACGCCTTTGTATAAAGTTGTATCAACCGCATTTGAAACTTCTTCTTTTTGAAAATCAATGGCATTAAAGTTACATGACGGCACACAGATTCCGCATAATGTGCAATTGTCCAGAATAACGGCTTTTCTGTCATCATTCATCTCAATTGCCCCGAAAGGACATGCGCTTACACACAGACGGCATCCTACACATTTATCATTTATTATCTTAATGCTTGCCATCAGTTTTCCTCCCCGATGCTTATTGCAAATTGCATCGAAAGCAATTTTTTAGCCAGTGTTGCTGCCTGTTCCGCCGGTTCGCCTTCTATCATCTCATTCTGTATATCATGTACAGGCACAAAGGTTTTAACAACTTGAGTCGGAGAACCTTTTAATCCGCAAAAAGCCTTGTCTGCCCCTATGTCATCAGAAGTCCATACTTTTACTTCAGTCTTTTTGGCTCTCATCTTTCCCTTTAACGAAGGCAGCCTCGGCTCATTGATTTCTTTAACAACTGTTATCACAGCAGGCAGCGGCATTTCAATAACCTCATATCCATCTTCGGTCATTCTTTGGCATCTTATATATCCGTCACGCAATTCTTCAATTTTTCTCACATAAGTTGTGTGGGGAATCCCGAGTTTTTCAGCAAGCCCCGGCCCCACTTGCGCGGTATCGCCGTCTATGGCCTGTTTCCCGCAAATTATTAGATCGTATTCGCCGATATGTTTAATGCCCATGGATAACGCATATGATGTGGCAAGCGAGTCTGCTCCTGCAAATGCCCTGTCGCTAAGTAACACCGCATCATCAATCCCAACGGCAATGGTTTCTTTCAAAAGCTCTGCCACACTTGGAATTCCCATGCTGAGCACCGTTGCTTTTCCCTCGGTTTTTTCTTTTATCCTAACGCCCTCTTCAACGGCATAGGTGTCAAAGGGATTTATTATGGCTTCGATTCCTTCGCGAATAATGGTATTTGTCTCCTTGTTCATCTTAACTTCATTAGTCGCGGGAACCTGTTTAACACATACAATAATGTTCAAGCTGATTCTCCTTTGAATACTATTTCCCGGATTTCATTTCTTTTATCATTTCAAGGGCAATTACATTTCTCTGTATCTGGTTTGTACCTTCATAAATCTGTGTAATTTTTGCATCTCTCATCATTTTTTCAACGGGGTATTCTTTCATGTACCCGTAGCCGCCCATGACCTGTACCGCGTCAGTAGTTACTTTCATTGCGGTATCAGAGGCAAACACTTTTGACATCGCAGATTCTTTTGAGAAAGATTTTGCCCCGCTGTCGACAAACCTGCATGTCTGATAAACCAAGGATCTTGCAGCTTCAACCTGTATCGCCATATCCGCAAGCATATGCTGAACGGCCTGGAAAGATGAGATTGTCTTTCCAAACTGCACCCTCTCGCCGGAATATTTAAGAGCTTCATCCAGTGCTCCCTGGGCTATTCCAAGCGCCTGCGAAGCAACCCCCGGGCGGGTCTTGTCCAGTGTTTTCATTGCAATGATAAATCCCATTCCTTCCCTTGAGAGAAGATTTTCTTTTGGAATTCTGCAGTCTTCAAAAACCAATTCGCTGGTTACGGATGCGCGGATACCCATTTTGTTTTCTTTTTTACCGAATGAGAAACCCGGAGTTCCTTTTTCAACTATAAACGCACTGAATCCCCTGGCGCCTTTTAATCTGTTCGTGCAGGCAATAACGGTATAAATTTCAGCTTCGCCGCCGTTTGTAATCCACTGTTTTGTGCCGTTTAACACATATTCATCTCCATCAAGAACCGCTGTTGTCTGTATTCCCGCTGCATCACTTCCTGCATTAGCTTCAGTAAGACCAAAAGCAGCAAGCTTCTCCCCGGAGGCTAATGGCGGCAGGTATTTCAGTTTCTGTTCTTCAGTTCCAAAAAGTATAATGGGATATGCTCCAAGACCAGACGCCGCATAAGCAAGCGCTATTCCCCCGCAGGCCCGGCTTAATTGCTCAACAACCAAAGCCATTTCAAAGATGCCTCCTCCGAATCCGCCGTATTCTTCGCCAACAAACACACCAAAAAGGTCTGAGTTAGCTAATATCTTGACGATATCCCATGGGAACGTGCCTTCTTCGTCATATTTCAATGCCACCGGTTTGATTTTTTCATCTGCAATCTGTGCCGCCAGTTCCTGGATCATCTGCTGTTCTTCAGTCAGAAAATAATTCATTTAATAATCTCCCTTAAAAAATCTAATAAAATTAACTAAATATTATCAGTTGCTATTATTATCAGGTAACAATATCGCTTTATATATTATATATTTTTGTCCCAAATTACACAACCTCCACATTTCTGCAAATTTGTTACTGAAGAAATTTACGAAAATGAGTTCAAACCACAAAAAAGAACCCGCTTATTACGGGTTCTATGTCATTCTTTTTCAGTTTTTTTCTCTTTTGCTTCTATTTCTTCCTTCTGCTTTTTTAGTTTTGCCGCCTTCTGCTTTCTTTTTTGTATCTTATCCCATTTATTTTCTTGAAATATATTTTTCATCAGATATACCCCCTCTGTCGTTTCGATAGTATTATATCATGAATGGAACGGCATATTATCTTCATTCGTTCTTTAAATCAGCAAGTACAACCCTCGCCGGCGCTCCGTCTCCTCCCCGGATCTTAAGAGGCAATGCATACATCATATAATCGCCTTCAGGAACATCCTTAAGCCTTAGGCCCTCTATTATTATACATCCGTTTTCCATGAGGATTTTGTGCGTTTCATGTCCGGGCTGGCTTCGTTCAATACCTAAAGAATCTATACCCACTCCTATAATATCTTTTTCTTCCAAATACTGCGCTCCGCTTTTTTCGAGAAAAATAAAGCTCCTGTTGAAACCGTTGCTAAGAGAGTTGCGTGTCTTAAAAAGAACGAAACTTCCGTTTTCAATTTTCTTTTTTGAAAGATCATCTGCCGTTATACGGTCATATAGTTGCGTCAAATCTAAAACACGAACCTTGCCGATAAGCCTTTCAATGTCAATTTTTTCTATAGTTTCACCATCTTTCAGCATGTGAAAGGGAGCATCTATATGTGTTCCTGTGTGCAAACCAAGGGTAATTTTAGATTCATTAGTTCCGTTGACGGCATATTTATGGGTTATCTTTCTCTTGGGGCGTTTCTTTTTCCTGTCCTTATAGACTGTCATTTCTTCATAAATCTCCATTGAGATATCATATAAGGTCATTTTTCTCTCCTCCTTTATCCCACCATTTTCTATTATCTTTTTCTATGAGTTCGTATGCATTAACAGGGCCTTTCCCACCGGCTTCATAATTGGGGTAATTTAAAACTTCATTTTCTCTTGAGCGATAAAGACTGTCAATAAACCGCCATGAATACTCCAGTTCATCCCAGCGTGTGAACAGTGCTGAATTGTTATTTAATGCCTCAAGTATCAGCCGTTCATAAGCTTCCGGAGAATTACTGTTGTACCCGCAGTTCTGGCAATAGTCCATCTCAACCGGACCAATAAAAAAATCATTCCCCTGGTGCTTTGTGTTTATTCTGAAAAATATACCTTCCTCTGGCTGTACTCTAATTACCAGAACATTGGATTCAGTGTTTTTAAACTCTTTGTAAAAATTAATTCCAGGCAGTTTCTTAAAATGGATTACTATCCGTGTTGTTTTTTCCGATAGCCGCTTCCCTGCAAATATATAAACGGGGACACCACCCCATCGGAAATTATCAATACATGTTTTTAATGCAATAAATGTGTCAGTTTTTGAATCTGCAGAAACACGATCCTCGTTTCTATATGCAGCAAATACGTTGCTTTTTCCATATTGACCGGTAACAACATCGCTTTTTACAGATTCTTTGGTAAACGGTCTCAGTGCCTGAAGCACTTTGACTTTTTCATCTCTTATGGCTTCTGAACTAAGATTCACCGGCGGTTCCATGGCTATCAGCGAGAGCATCTGCAGTATGTGATTCTGCAGCATATCCTTTATCACACCAGTCTTTTCATAATATGAACCTCTGTCGCCAACCCCAAGCTTTTCAGTAGAAATAATCTGTATGCTATCTATATATCTATTGTTCCAAAGAGGCTCAAAAATCGAATTACCAAAACGCAGCGACAGTATATTTTGTATCATTTCCTTCCCCAGATAATGGTCAATCCTGAATATCTTATCCTCTTCCAGCATGTCAGTGATATTATCATTCAATTCCCTGGCAGTAGGCAAATCAGACCCGAATGGTTTTTCAACCATCACACGCTGCCACGAATTCTTGTTTTTGAGCATTTTATTTTCATGGAGTTTTCTGATTATAATTTCGAAAAATTCCGGGGCAGTGGCCAAATAGTAAATCCTATTACCTGCAGTATTGTTTTCTTTATTTATCTTCCTTGAAAGCATATTAAGATTTTCGTATCCGTTTTCTTCCAGAAAATTCATTTTTTGATAAATAATTCTATTGCGAAATTCTTTCCATAAATCATCATCGATATCCCTATTAAGAATATCCCGCATGAATCCATGTATTTCATCTCTATACCCGTCCATTGTCTTATCCCTTCGGCCTATGGCTATCACTGTAAAACCCTCGGGAAGACGCCCTTGCTCATACAGTGTGAAAACCGCAGGAATGAGTTTTCTTTTTGTCAGGTCTCCCGTGGCACCGAATATGGTGAAAATACATGCATTGTTTTCCTTTTTTGATGTTGTCATATTTTAGTCCTTTATTAATTATCAGGTTCCTTTAATTGTATACCCAAAATATGAATATGCAATACATCCCACTAGACTAAATCAACAGGTGTGTGTTTCTTTTTTATATAAAGGGTAATAAAAAATATGAAAGGATAGTGATATTCATGAAATCTAAAAAATTATTGACAATGACAGTCGCTTTTTTAATTATATTTTCACTGGCTGCATGCAGCCAGAATACTCAAGAAACTGTTAGCGGCAATCTTGACTCCCCTTCTCCCAGTCCATCGGAAAAATCCCTTGAGTTTAGTGACAATACAACGAATGAAGATGCTGATAGCGGCAACAGCAACGATACCTCAAAGGAAATTGCCGGAGACCGCGTTTTTACACTTGAGGAACTAAGCGCCTATAACGGACAGGACGGGATGCCTGCATATATAGCGGTTGACGGTGTTGTTTATGATGTTTCAAATGTCGGTCCCTGGAAAAATGGAACACATAACAGTTTTAAGGCCGGTGATGACCTCACTGTAGAGATCAAGGAAATTTCACCCCATGGAGTTGGGAACCTGGAGGGTTTGCCCATAGTCGGGAAACTTGCAACAGAGTAATTTAGTTTATATAAATAGGACTTGCTGAACAATCTAAAAACGTTTTTATAAAGCTGTGTTAATACGTTTTTGAAAGAGTACGCTTGTCCCTGGGGACAAGCATGCCATCTATCTTATATAAATATCAACTAATTACCTTGACCTCCGCTCCTGTACATTCATAAGGCAGAAAAATACCCTAGGGTATTTTTCTGCTTTTCTATCTTCTGCCCAGCTTTCGGCAAATATCAAAATAGTATTCCAGGTTTTCCAACGGTATGTTGTGCGGAAGGTCTCCTGCGGCCCGAATGAAATATCCGGGATAACGTTTTCCCAATTCCATACATCTTTCAACTTCATTATATACGTCTTCTTTGGTTCCGGCGGTTAATATCCGCGAATCAACATTACCGCAGATCACTTTCCTTTTGCCGTATTTTTTCAACACAGATTCAAGTTCAACATAGTTGTCCACCATCAGTCCGTCTACACCAACTGCGAAAAGATCGTCTATGAGTTCGGAATAATTTCCGTCTGATACAAAGATAAGCTTCTTTCCCGCTTTTTTTATCGGGTCGAATATTTTCTCATAGTTGGGAAAAATATTTTCATCATACCATTCTTTTGGAAATACCAGTCCCCTGGTTAGGGCAAGATCATCATGACAAAATATTATATCTGTGTCAGCAGCCACCCATTCTTCAATGTTTCTTATTGAAAATTCGGTAAATCGTTTTATCGTTTCTTTAAAGCGCACCGGTTCAAGTTTTGCCGTTATGAGAAACATCTCCCAGCCAAATGCCATAATGAAATTTTGAAAAAGCGTTGTGTAATATAATCCTGTTATTAAGGTGGAATCGCCAACCATTTTCTGCCCGTTTATACATTGGTCGATGCGCTCCTTACGATATTCTTTGGCGGCAATCCTAATTCTGCCTTCGGTGTCCTTCATCGGGTTGTAAGCAAGTATCTCTTCTTCTGTTTTAAAAATGTCGTCTTCTTCCCACTGGCTGCCCGTAAAACCCCATTCCGTATATTGAACGCCATCTACTATTTTAGAAGATTCTCCGTCGATGAACTTATGTGATATCTCGGGAATATTAACATACCAGTCTATATCCAGTATTTTCAGTGCTTTGATTATAGCCGTGTCCGGATGCTCAAATGGATCTATTCCTGTTATTTTCTTTACAAATTCAGGATGGTCAATCCACTCTTGTGACGGAACCCTGTCCGTAGCCTCAAGGTTCATTGCTTTTAGCGCTCTTTTTTTAGACATGCGTTGCTCCTGTGAATTGATATTATTACTTGTTAATTATATCAGAATATAAAAAGCATCTTATAATAATCCTTTGTTCAGTGGTTTCCATCAGCTATAGTATTTAGAATATTTCTCCATGGCGTTCATAATAGCTTCAATATTTCGAAGAGGAACCATTCCATAGAGCCCATAAAGAAGAGAAAGCCCGCCTTTTTTGCCTCCCAGTTTTATTACTTCTTCACGTATTAAATCGTCTATATCTTTTGGCGACCCGGATACTGTTATGTTCTGTCTGTCAATATCGAGGTCAATCGCCATTCGTCCTTTGATATTTTTTTTAATTTCATCTACGCCATTGACTAAATCCTGAAGGTTTATAACATCCACGCCGCATTCGGCTAAATCATCGACAATATCTATGATATATCCATCTGAATGCATATGTATTAAGATGTTGTTCATTTTTACGGGTTTCATCAGATTCTTGTAAGCCGGTTTTATATATCTCCTGAACATTTTTGGCGAAAGCAATGAGCTCTTCTGCGTCCCAAGGTCTTCGGGAAATCCAATCATATCTACATCAAGGGTAATATATTTATCAATAATCTCCCGGTTGAAGGTTTCTAACGTTTCTATAAGCTTATCCAAGCGGGGTTCTTCATCATGCATATCATACATAAGTTTTTCAAATCCCCTCATATAACTAAGGGTAAGAAACATATACCCATGCCTAAGCCCTCCCCTTGTAAGCGCTCCCCTTATCTTCTGTTCTTTAATATGTTTTTCGATAGTTCCCCAGTCTATTTTCTCCCACCCATTATGATGATTGGGATTTGGAGGGATAAAGTTTTTGAAGTCATTCCAGTTATCAAGGGAGTGTTTGACTACGGTTCCTGTTATACCGCTTTTATTTGTTTTCCACAAACAACCCCATGAATCCATATATTTTACACCTGCAATCCTATATGGCTTAAAGGGAAGATTATTTACATCGATATCTCCTTGTATATAATCAGGGAAAAGTGATTTATGTTTTAAAATTAATTTTTCAAGCTCTTTCGCACCATAATCCCGCCAGCTTGCAAGACTGATGGAAAATCTAATCGGTATCCATTCCGGTTTATTAAAGGTAAATGCCTTTAATGTGTTCTCTCTGTCATTCATAACGTATTATTCTCAAAATAAGTCCCTATTCGCTTATGATATCTTCCAGGAATATCTCGCGGCCACCTTGTTCACGGCTCATGATGCCGCCTGCAATTATTTTCATACACTCTACAGTTTCGCTAAAATCAAAGGGCATGACACCTGTACGCAGGTATCCTATGAACGCTTCAAGCTGAGCCCTGAATGAGTAGTAAGCACCGCCGGATTCCGCAAATTCAAATCCCTTGTCACCGCAAACCATAACTTTGCCGAATGATCCGAACATGTCATAAATCGCTGTAATTACCACATCAAACCCTTTAGAATGTTTTAAATGTACTACATTTCTTTTTTCATCGCCGGTATTCCTTACAGAGACGAATCCGGAACCGACTATGGCATAGATTCCTTCAAGTGCGTGAATTCCATATCGCTCCCACGTCTTGGGTGTTGTTATTGTTGCATATTTTAGATTACCAAGATGTTCGATGGATTCCCTGAGTTTGGACAATCCGGTATTGAACCGCATTGAACTTGAAGACATGAACTTTTTACCTTCCTTGTGCCAAGTTACAAATGTCCGCAGGTCGGTTTCATTGTCGCACATAGGCTTATCTATAAAAACAGGAACTCCGGCTTCAATAAACGGGCGGCAACGCTCCACATGCTCCCATCCTTTGTCCGTAGCAACTATTACAGCATCTACTTTGCCTATCACGTCCGTTGCTTTTTCCACCGGGTTGGGAATTAGCGACGCCCTGGCAACTTTTATGGTGTCTTCGGGGTCATCGCACCACACATGAGTGACATTTACATCAGGAATCTGCAGGGTTTCCTTGGGCTGTGCTCCAAGATAATCCGGAATTGTTGCATATGGACACTTTGCCATTTCCTCAACGTTGTATCCATTGCATATGGCGCTCCATGAATATGGATGTCCGTTGCCGTCAACCATACCCAGCAT
>JAUVJE010000145.1 GCA_030592355.1 Clostridia bacterium | reverse complement strand
TCGCCATGGCCATTGACCGCATGGAGCCCCTTCTTCAAAATCTTTCCAGAGACGGGGAAGACTGGCGCCGTAACGGAATCCCGTACGACAAAGTAATTAATGTTAATAAGAAAATCGAAGACGGCTCCATAGAACTTTGGGAATATATTAAAAGGGAAATCGACATTTGCAATAAAAACGAGGGATTCATTGATGGACAGTAATAATTCCACTAGAAACTTGATTACAAGAAGGCAGCTTATACTGACGGAAAAAGACGGCGAACGATTTTTTAACGAAGGTCTCAAGCTTATGGGCAAAATCGGTTTTAAGATTGACGGCACAGAGGAATTCAACGAAGCCATGACTGATTTTGGATGCGAAATCAACGGCGGCAGAATGACAATTCCCCAAAAAGTGCTTGACTATACCGTTGACAGAATAAAAGCATATAGAAAAGAAAAATTAAAAGAACCGGACATAATATCTAAAAAAATCGATTACTTCATGTCGGGGCAGGCAACTTACTGGTGCAGGCCGGAAGACAATACCCTGAGACCTGCGACAAGGGATGATTTGGCCGCATACCACCGGATGCTTGACGCAATGGATGTGGGCAGGACCCACCCGGGCATTATACCGCAGGATGTGAATGTAAACACCGCCGACCTGCACGCATTCGCCACAATAGCGAAAAACAGCGAAAAGCCTTGGAGGGTTTCACCGTTTTCAGCTGAAACAATACCATATTTTCATCGGATTCTGACGGTTGTTGAAGGTGATGCAGATAAAGCCGCCAAACTCGGACAAGAAATATGTTTTCATAAATTATGGATAAATTCACCCTTCATAATCTGCAGGGAAACCATAGAGGGCGCCATGCTGAGCAGAAAGCTGCTCGGGCACGAGGTAAAAATCACAATCATGCCAGTCAGCGGGGCAAGCAGCCCGGTGACACCCGTCGGAGCGCTGGTTCAGGAAGTTGCCGAGGTCATAGGTGCAAACGTCATCTCGCTGGCTCTGGACGACTATATCGTGGCTTACTGCTCATCAACCAACACCTTTGACTTTACAGCCAATATACACTGCCAGCCCGGTCCTGAAAGCAATATACGGAGGATGCTTGGCAAAGACATGGGATACTATATGTTTGGATTACCCGCAAGAGGAGGCATACCGCCCACAACCTCTGCGGCTACAGTCGGTGTACAGTCGATGATGGAAAAATGCATCGACATGACCACCGCTGTAATGATGGGCGACAGGTTCTTTGGCGCGGGAGGGGTGCTGTCCCAATCTGATACGGTAAGCCCGGTGCAAATGGTGCTTGATATAGAACTCAGGGACTATCTGCAGCATATGATAGACGACATAGATATTTCCGACGAAGCAATGGGAATACAGAACATACTGGATACTGCTCCCAGGGGAGCTGATTACCTCGCCAGCGAGCATACATATGAATACTATAAGAAGTCGGTCTGGTTCCCCGAACTGCTGGACAGAAGGACATCGGGGTCATACCTGAGGAATCCCGGGACAATGATAGACAGGGCGAAGGCAAAGGCCATAGACCTGATAAACAACTCGCCGAATAAGTGCACCATGAACAGTGCCCAGATTAAAGAGATTGATGAAATACTAAAAGAAGCGGATGCGGTTATAGGGGGCTGACCATGAAAAACGGAAACATAACACCTGCCGGAATGAATGATTTTATAGTATGTGCCGATATTGCCGTAAAAGCGTGGGAAAAGGGCTATAGGGAATACGAGCAGATTCTGGGCGAAGAATTATTCAATAATATTTTCCCCGGTTGGCAAAAAGCAAAAGCCGATGCCATGGAACCATACTTTCAAAGAGATTCTGATAAAAAGGCTTTTATATACACAGCCAACGGAATAGACAAAGGATATATCACCTGCAGGTTTGACCGGACAAGAAAAGTGGGAATAATATGCAACAATGCAGTCAGCCCGGATTTCCAGGGGCAGGGCATTGGGTCAAAAATGTATAAATTCATACTTGAGGAGTTCAGAAAAGAGGGAATGACCGCGGCGGTCGTCGATACAATGAACGAAGATGCATATATACCGGCGCAGAAAGCCTATGAAAAAGCCGGGTTTGATAAAAGGCTGGACAGAATCACATACTATATGAAATTATAGGTTTTGGCAGGTATAATTAAGATAACTGGTTATAAAAAAAATACGGCAGGGATGGTTTATGGGATTCATTATAGCGGCAATTTTAATAATTGTAATTTTAAAACTCACAAATGTTCTGAGCTACACGCTCATTAAGAATTCAATCATGAAAAGCAGGAAATGGGATTTGAACATTTGCTGCGGCTCAACGGACGGAGGGGGAATTAATGCCGATATTATAAAGCATAAAGACGTATCTAATTTCACGCTGGTTGATGATATTTACAACCTGCCCTTTGAAGACAGGCAGTTTGAAAATATAATTTGTTCGCACACAGTGGAGCATATTGACGACCCTGATATGTTTTATTCAGAATTGAAAAGGATAGGACGGCACATAACAATACTGATACCGCCGCTTTGGGATCTGTCCGCTGTTTTTAACTTTTTGGAACACAAATGGATATTCCTTTCTTTCAGAACGAAGGTATATTCTCTTCCCAATCATGTTAAGCTTCCGTTTTCCAGGTGGTATCAGGAAAAATTCAATCAAAGAATCAAGGCATGAGCTGCACGGGGGTATTGGGTAAATAAGGAGGTTAAAATATGGCTTTCCAATTTATAGACATAGACCGGATTGAAGGAAAAGAAATAGACCTTGTTATTAAAGAAAAAACACCTGCCGAACCTGCTAAGAATTATGTTCCAAGCTATACATTCAATATAGTGCTGCACGGAACCGACATAAAGGCCGGCGGTATAAATCTGCGGGTAAAGCACAACGACAATACATATTACGGCGGCAATATCGGTTATGGGGTGGATGAAGAGCACAGGGGGCATCACTACGCATCCAAAGCATGCCTTTTGGTAAAAGAAGCAGCGATAGCCCATGGCTTGGACTACCTTATTATCACATGCGACCCGGAGAACATTGCATCCAGAAAAACCTGCGAATACCTAGGGGCGGAATTGTTAGAGATTGCCATGCTTCCTGAAGATAATGAGATGTATCTAGAGGGCAAGCGGATTAAGTGCAGGTACAGGTGGGATTTGCAGCCCGGATATTTGAAAGGAAACTGATAATGAATATTGTTATAAAAAAACTGACGCCTGACCTGACCGTTGATTACCTTGATTTCTTTGATAACAGGGCCTTTACAGACAACAGGGAATGGTCAGCATGTTACTGCGTGTTTTACCATTGGAATGACGAATATCAGAAAAGCGCGAAGAAACCGGGGGTAAACATTCATGAGCACAACAGGAATCTCGCTGCGGATTTCATAAGAAACGGTATTCTTAAAGGTTATCTGGCATACGTGGATGGTGTCGTCATGGGATGGGTCAATGCCAATGACAAATCTGCCTATGAGCGTCTTGATTCCAAAAAGAAACCTGACCTGTGGGATGATGAAAAAGATAGAAAGATAAAATCAATTACTTGCTACACAATCGCTCCCGAAATGCGAAGGAAGGGCATTGCTACAAAGTTGCTTGGAAGGGTTTGTGAGGATGCGGCATCTGATGGATATGACTATGTGGAAGCCTATCCGCAGAAAAATATCGATAACACCCAGAGGAATTACAACGGACCGATGGCGCTTTATGAAAAGAGCGGGTTTGTATTGCACAGGGAACTGGAAAAAGAATTCATCGTCAGAAAATATCTATAGGAAAAGCCGGCATAAGCCTATACAGTTTCGGATATTATGGGGACAGGTCCGGGAATATCCTGGAGGTGGAATTATTGGAGATCGCCATGCTTCCTGAAGATAATGAAATGTATCTGGAGGGCAAGCGGATGAAGTGCAGGTACAGGTGGGAAACGCACTAATAACAAAACTGAATCTTAAATATGCCTCGGGCATATTTAAGATTCGTTCTACTGAGTGTCAGGTACGAATGTTAAGTCGAGGAGATAACACAATGAAAAAGTACGTGGAATTTGCTTCAAAACACAGAAAACCTTTATTAATCTTATTGGTTGTAATTAATATTTTTGCAATTATCGGGATTCTCCGGATAAATATCAGTTCGCGATTTGATGTTTTTGTGCCTAGGGAATCTGAATACAAAGACAACATGGATTACATGAACGAAAATTTTGATTCTTCCGAAAGCCTGATTATAATGATTGAAACCGATGCCCCGGAATTAGATATGGCCGGGTTTTCTATGTTCCGCGGCGTGCAGAAATATTTAAGCGGTATAACCGGTGTTACAGAGATAAATGGGCCGGCACCGGCAATCCTCGGGATAGGCGATATAAGCATTCCTGCTGAATACGTTTCTGAAACTGAAATTCCCATGATAATGCAATTTTACAATCACCTGGGCAAACTGGCGCCTGTTGTGTTTAAGGACAATAAAACATACGGAATTTTCCAGGTATTTATCTCTGATGATTTCAAGAACAGTTCCATAAAAGAGATTGAGGAATATCTGCAGGAAAACAATTTTATATACTATTTATCGGGCGATCTTTATATGCAGCAGAAAATATTGGGTTATCTATTTCAGATTTTATCCATAATTCCTCCGTTGGCGTTACTGCTGGTACTATTAGTCTTTTTCCTGAGGATTAAATCATTCAAAGGAACATTGATGTCTGTTCTGCCTGCGGGTATCGGAGCACTGTGGACGCTTGGCGCCATCGGGTGGTTTGGTTCGGAGGTGTCCATCATAACCATACTGGCGCCCATATTCACCATTGTAATAGGCAGCGCTGACGGCCTGCATTTTGTAACCCATGTGCAGGAAGCCAGGAAAGAAGGGAAGAGCAGGCTCGATAGCCTTACTCTAACCCTGAAGATGGTGGGTATTCCCATGATAATTACCACAGTCACATCAGTGGCCGGATTTGTAGCCCTGCTTGCGATGAACAGCAATGCGATAATGGAGCTTGTGCTGTTCGCTTCCATTGGCATCACGTTCGCGGGTATTGCCACATGGTATGTGCTGCCCGTTGTTTTAAGCGGGAAAATAGATATAAATGTAAAAAAAGAGAAAGTCAAGAAAGATATTCTGAACATAAAGAAACTCTGGGGCGTTCCATCGGTCATCATAGTCCTGGTGATACTTGTTGTTGCGGGGCTGGGCTTTTCATCAATAAAAACTGAATTCAACCAGCTTATGATATACAAGAAGAGTACGGACGTTAATAAGAATTTCACTAAGATTCTAGAGGTGAATGACGGTAGTGTTCCCGTATTTGTGACGGTGAAGACAAAGGAGAGTCCGCTGATGCCCGGAAACTTGTCCATTATGCCGGTTTTGCAGCGCGAATTAGAGGAACTGGATTATGTCGGTAAAACCGTCAGCGTATATGATGCATTGGCGGCGTTCATGCAGTATGCGCCGGGGCTTGATGCAACATTCCCAAGTCCATATGCCTCGCTTGATCCTACCATTCTGGCAAAAGTAGGCAACCTTGTAAATGTTAATGAACAGGTTTACAGGATAATGGTATTTCCCACGGGATTTGAAAATTCAATACTTGACGGGATTAAAGAAACTGTGGATAAACTATCCGCGGATTACCCAGAAATGGAATTTAGGCTTACCGGCTCCGGTTATCTGATGAGGGACCTCACAAACAGTCTGGTGCAAAGCCAGGGCAAATCACTTTTCATAGCCTTTGCACTGATAATCCTGCTCCTGTTTATATCAGTCAGGAAGATAGTCCCGGTGATTATGACCACTATTCCAATTGCCATTACTGTCTGGGCCCTTTACGGTTTCTTAGGGCATTCCGGAATATCCCTCAATGTGTTCACCGTAACGATATTCAGTATAACCATCGGTGTGGGAATAGATTATGCAGTTCATTTCACATCGGTTTTCATGGAGTTCAGAAAACAGGGATTTTCAAAATCCGAAGCAGTGGACAAGGCCTATAAATATACTTCCAAACCAATTCTTGCCAATGCGCTGGGCATATCAGTAGGCTTGAGCGCATTGTTTGTTTCACCGCTGCAGATACATACCAATGTGGCTATC
>JAUVJE010000060.1 GCA_030592355.1 Clostridia bacterium | reverse complement strand
TAAATTTATTGTCAGATTTACATCTTTTTGTTCCGTTTTCTGCTTGCCTGTGTATCTTCATACACGACGTTCGCATAAAACTTCTCAAGCCTCTTCTGGTGAAAAATTACCACCGTCGGATAATACTAAATATAGCTGTCAGACAATATAAAAAGAATAGCATCAAATTGAGTCGATGTAATTGGATACTGCCCAGTCGTCCCCTATAAAGTAACGTGGTTTCCACCAGTATGGATAGAGGTTTCTGTACTGTCTTTTAGCAAATCTGCTGTCTATCAGTATCACGAACCCTTTATCCGTTTCACTTCTGATTACACGCCCGGCAGCCTGCAAAACTCTATTTAAACCCGGGTATGTATATGCATAATCAAATCCTCTGCCATTACATTCATCATAGTAACTGCGTATCATTTCTCTTTCAGGGCAAACCGTAGGAAGTCCGGTGCCTATTATCGCTACCCCGGAAAGTTTTTCTCCCGCAAGATCAATTCCTTCGCCGAATATTCCACCCATAACTGCGAATGCTATCAAGGTGTTCTCTCCGTGTTTGTTAAATCTTTGAAGAAAAATTTCTCTTTCGGCTTCATTCATACCCGGCTCTTGTACCAAAATTTCCATATCCCCGCATATTTGCTCAAAAGCAACCAAAACATCTCTTAGGTATTTATATGAAGGGAAAAATATGATGTAATTGCCCGTTCTGATTTTAAACGAGTCTCTTAAAACAAATGCAATGTCGTCGTATGATGTGTCCCTATCTTTATACTTTGTGCTTATTCTTCCTTCTACAGCCACTTTTAGATTTTCATCGGGAAAAGGCGACGGCAACGATATGCTTCTGTCTTTATCTCTGCCTCCGAGTATTCCTTTATAATATTGCGCCGGTTCAAGCGTTGCACTGAAAAGTATGCTGCTTATACCTTTATCCATAGCCTTACCCAACAGATACGATGGGTCAAGACACATTAATTTAACGTGCATATTTTTACTGCGCCGGATGTAAAAAGTAGCGTATCTTTCATCATACATTTCTGACACCTTGCAGAAAAACAGAAGATTGAAATAGAGATCCATGAATAAGATGTTGTACTCATCTTCCATATCACAATCAATATACTTTTCCATTATCGCCGTACACCGGCTGCATGCAGTGACAAGTTTACCCGGTATCTCTCTGGAGCTGTCATAAACAGTTCCTTTGCCTTCCTCAAATCTCTCCTTTTTCAATATGTTTAGTTCTCGATTAATCTTTTCAAGACGCTTTTTTAAATCGTCCCATTTTGGATCGGTATTTCTTTTTAATTCTAATATGCTTTTTTTGTCCACCTCACATGAGAACATATCCCTTCCCCGATCAACAAGGTTGTGGGCTTCATCTATTAAAAAACAGTAACGTTCGCTAATTTCATCAAAAAATCTTAACAGTTTAACTCTTGGATCAAACAGATAATTATAATCGCCGATTATCATATCGCAATACAAAGATGCATCAAGCGCCAATTCAAATGGACACACATTATATAAGTCTGCATATTTTTTAATAATAACCCTATCTAAAAATTGGTTATTAAGAAGATCCTTTACAGCATTGGGGGCCCGTTCGTAATAATTGCGTGCTCTGTCGCAGAAGTCCGGATCGCAGTTCCGTTTTTCAAGAGGACAGACTTTATCTTTGGCCGTTATAACGACTGCCCTTAGGTTCAACCCGGCATCGCAAAGCCTTTTATAATTATCTACCGCAATACCAGCTGTGACCGTCTTTGCAGTAAGATAAAAAATTCTATCCAAAATTCCCTCGCCGAGTGCTTTTACCGCAGGAAACATCGCGCCCATTGTTTTTCCAATACCTGTAGGCGCCTGGGTGAAAAGACGCGTTTTATCCCTTATGGATATATAAGCTTTTTCCGCCATTTGACGCTGGCCCAATCTATAGTTTGTAAATGGAAATTTCAAGTTTTTAATACTTATATCGCGAATTACTTCCCATTTTCGAATTTGTGTCATCCAGGAAAGATGATTCATGACGAATGACATATAGGTTTTTTTCAGTTCTGCTATTTCATAATATCTTCCGAATTCACGGCGTTCTTTTGTGTCCCGGTTGATATAAATAAGTATTATCTGTATAGCATTGAGCTTCTCTTTTTTTAAATAAATAAATCCATAGCATAAGGCCTGTCCCCAGTGTTCCGGAAATTCATTCATACCAATATCATTTATGCTTTTTCCAGTGGACTTCACTTCATATAAGTATGGTGTTTCCCCACCGGTAAGCAACCCGTCGATTCTACCTGATATAGTGAGAATTACATCATCGTTTGATGTTTCGTCTTTTAAATAGACCTCTCTGCCAAACAAGTCACCGCCATGCTTTTTCTCCATTTCTTTTTGAAATTCAGTATGCAGAACCGTACCTTCCCAGGCAGCTTCCGCCATAATCGAAGACCGGCCTTTCTCAATATGACCTTTATTGACGCTAAATCCGACCAGCTCCCTGACAGATACCCTGATTTTCTTTTTATTCATGGAAAACCTCAAACATATGTTCTCTTATCATTATACACTATCATTCTTCGTAAAAATAGTTTTTGCCACCTAAAATGTCCGGATATAAATATTTAACCACTAAAAAAACACAACTCTTTTCATAAAAACAGTTGTATTAATCATGCAGAAAACCAGAAATCTTCCCCGGAAAGATTTCTAATTTCTATTCTATTGTATTTGCATAGGCATTGAAAATTTCAGGATGGTTCTTTTTAAGATTAACAGGACGCCGTTCTTTATTGGTCCAGACATGGGAAGTGCCTCCGGTTGCCAGTAATTCACCGCTATTTTTATTTGTAACTTCGTATTTTAATCTGAATCTAACCGGTGTCATTTTTTCAACAAAAATCTTAATTGAAACCACATCTCCATAATATGCGGGTTTTATAAATTTACACTCCAGACTTATCAAGGGAAGCAGAACTCCCCTTTTTTCACATTCATCGTACGGCATCCTGATTTCTTTCCCAAACTCTGTTCTCGCCGCTTCAAACCAAATTGCATACACCGAATGATGAACGATTCCCATTTGGTCCGTCTCTGCATATCTTACAATAATATCTGTTGTTCTTTTCATGTTTTATGACTCCCAGTTGTGATAAATATTCTGCACATCATCGTTATCCTCAAGCATGTCAATAAGTTTTTCCATTGTTGCAGCGTGCTTTTCATCAAGTTTTACCATTGTCCGGGGAATCATCTGAAGCTGCGCTTCCAGGAACTCGTATCCTGAATTTTCAAGTTCTTCACGGACTGTAGAAAAATCACCAACCGTTGTCAAAATTTCAAAAAACTCTTCCTCTGTTATTACATCATCCGCTCCTGCTTCAAGTGCATCCATCATTACTGTATCTTCGTCCAATCCGTCTTTTTTTTCAATAATAATTACACCTTTGCGGTCAAACATATATGAAACACACCCTGAAGTTCCCAGGTTTCCTCCAAACTTATCAAAAATATGGCGGATATCTGCAGCAGTTCTATTCTTGTTGTCAGTCATTGATTCAATGATTACAGCAACCCCCGAAGTACCATATCCTTCGTAAATCATTTCATCATAATTTTCACCCGAGCCCATGCCGCTGGCTTTCTTAATGCCCCTGGCAATAGTATCATTTGGCATATTGGCCGCTTTTGCTTTTGCAATTGCATCCTTAAGCTTTGAGTTCGTCTCCGGATCAGCCCCACCTTGTTTTACAGCAACAGTTAATTCTCTGCCTATCTTTGTAAAAATCTTTCCGCGCTTTGCATCGCTTCTCTCTTTTTTATGTTTAATATTGGCCCATTTTGAATGTCCCGACATACCTAAACCTCCATTTCAATATACTTTTCACCGGCATCTGCAATTTGCACCGTTGCATTTGTCATGTTTGCTATTTTTATTTTAAATGATGCTGAGTCCGCTGCCGGAATCAGCGTTCTTATTATAACATGACCTGTGTATTCTTCATCAAGGATATCGTATTTCGCTTTTTCCAGATAATTTTTTATTTTACCCAGATAATGGTAGTCGCTTTTCAATTCCAGAATTTTTCCGGGTATAAATCCAGCGAGTCCTGCTGTTGCCATGCAATCTGCCGCACTCTTTGAATACGCTCTTGCCAAACCTCCTGTACCAAGTTTTATTCCGCCGAAATATCTGGTTACAACAATAATGCTGTCAGTAACTTCTTTCCCCTGCATGACATTCAATATCGGAAGTCCGGCGGTTCCATGGGGCTCGCCATCATCTGAATACCTTGCGGCAGGTGTGTTTATACCAATTATATATGCATATGTATGATGGGATGCATCGCGGTAAAGCAGCTTGATATCAGAAATAAAAGCCCGGGCTTCTTCTTCGTTACATACGGCTCCTGCAGTTGCAATGAACCGGGATTTTTTTTCAATGATTTCAATGGATTTTTTCTCTTTTATTCTGATATATTCAGCTGGCATTATTTATGGCCGGTGGACCCGAATCCACCTCCTCTGTTTTTTCCTATGTTTTTTACATCATTGCTTTCTTCAAAAACAATCAGCGGAACTCGCGCAAGCACTAGTTGTGCGACTCTGTCGCCCTTGTATATTTTATACGTGCCGTCGCCTCCGTTGCCTTTTTTAAGTGTTCGTTCTGAAAATTCAGAATTCTGCAAAGAAATATTGCTGGTGATAATGCCGATCTCATCCCTGTATCCGCTGTCAATAGTTCCGGGCGAATTTGAGAGTCTCAATTTAGTCCTATAGGAAATCCCGCTTCGTGGTCTTATCTGGATTTCAAAGCCGTCCGGTATAGCAACCTTAATACCGGTTGGTATGATTACAGTCTCTCCCGGTTTTATGCTTATATCCTCCGCTGCGTAGAGATCCATACCTGCATCATCCGGATTTGCATAAGTTGGTATTACAGCGCCGTCCCTGCATTTTTCAATATATATTTTAATTTTTTCTCTCAAATTTCCTCCCGGTTGTCTGTTTATATCATAAGCTCTTCAAAGCTATTATAAATTCGATTGTTTTTCTGTCGCTCCTGTGTCTTTATAAAAGAAAACCGCCTGTACAGCGGTTAATTTTTTATCTGTACGGATTTCTCTGTTGTTTCAGTTCCGTTTCTTTCTCTACTAGTTTTAATCTAAGCTCTGCTTTCTGCTCCTCAATCCTTGTATTTTTTTGCTCCAATGCAATTATTTTATTCTGAGCCTCCCTAAGTTTTTTTTCCAGCTCATTCATCCTTGTCTTCTGCTGATTTGCCCTGTCCCGTTCTTTGAAATAATCATCCGCAATATTGACGGATGTAAGAACTGATGCCATAACAGTACTCAGGTTGTTTTCACCCACATCAAGCATATTGTTCATCTTTTTATCCACATAATGGCCGATTTTTTGGATATATTCTTCTTGCTCAGTACCGACTATATGATAATCCTTGCCGGCAATATTGATTTTAACCGTATTCATAGAATCACTCCTAGATAAAACTTCATATTTATTATATAACAACCGAATTTTATTGTATATACAGTGCTGCCATGATACATAAACAACGAGCTTTTGTTTGCGCACGGGTAATGGTCATGTTCCTCGGAAGGAATTAATGTCTCTGGTGGAATGGTTTACGGGACGGCATTTATGGTGTTTCTTGTTTTTATGCAATTTTATACTGCGAAACACCAATGATGCATAAACCCGCTTTAATATTTCAGGCTTTAATTTAAAAGGGGCCTGAAATATCACTTGTTACCCTGCGCGCCTGATGACGTTTCTCGATTCCTTCAGAATCTGCGATACGTCATTTATCAAACTAAGTAAATCCGACTCAATTTAAGAAAACCGCTGGTTGGATGAAATCCAAAACCAGCAATTCATTTTTAGTATTGTCAGACGATGGTGATAAATCAATCCAATATTTCTATTCTAAGAGAGGCAATTTGGCTTCAAACAAGATTTTTACGACTGACGTGTATGGAGATACACGAAGGAGTAAAAAGTGAAGTGAGAAAGACATATCTTACACAAAAAACTGCCGGTTGATCATAAATCAAAACCGGCAGTTTAGTGTTTATATGTCTTTCGTTGAAGTCAAATTAACCTCTTAGAATTTGCAGGGGCAGATAACGCTGCCGTACACTTCCTTCGCTTCAACAAGGCGCTTGGTTTGGTTTTCAAGCTCCGCCATAAATTCAACAGGCATATCAACCTTGCTGTAAATGGTGTTCATTCTCTCCATCTTGTCAAGATACTTGTCAACCCTGATTGAGAACTGCTGATCGTAATCCTCTTCGGTGTAATTCTTGTCAAGATTATCTTTAAACAATTTTTTAAGATCTTCATATTTAGGTATAAAGCCAACCGGTGTTTTTAATGCTTCAAAATCACCGTGAACTCTTCCTTCGGCCCAAAGCATCCAGATTTTCTTATCAAGCATTCCATTGTACCATTTGCCGTTTTCATCTTTTAGGAAGTAGTTTGTTCCATAGACCTTTGTTTCCTCTTCAACACCGTTCTGGAAATCAAGATAATTTTGTATATAAGTTCCCAAAGGAACTGCAATAAAATCAAGATTAGCCATCGGATTGAATACCCTTACACCCTGTGCTCCAAGCGTAGCTGCGGTTGTTTCGGATTCAATTGTCGCACCTATCATAACGCCATGGGCCCAGTCAAGTGCTTCCGCAACAGGAACAGTAGTATCGGAATCTCTTCCGCCGAATACAAGACCTTTTGTTTCAACGCCTTCAGGGGCATCAGCAAGAACATCAGCATTATCAAGTTCGCTGATTCTAACGGTGTAACGTGCATTTTTATGAGCAAGTCCTATTTCATTCCCCTTTGCATCTTTTTTCCCCTCAAACCATTCGCCTGAGAAGTTTTCTCCGTCTTTAGGTGTTTCTTCACCCATTCCCAGCCAATAAGGTTTTCCCTCTTTAACGAGCACATTAGAGAAAATAACTTCCCTTGGCGTTGTTATAGATGCAAATATTTCCGGGTCATCATTCGCATTAACGTCTCTGATAATACCAAAAACACCCTGCTCAACATTTGCGCTCATGATTTTACCGTCAACTTTTTTAAGATATGCAATGTCATCGCCTACTATGGTTTGTCCGGGAATCATCGCTGTACTGGTTTTTCCGCATGCACTCGGGAAAGCACCTGCAAAATAAGTAATTCTTCCGGGTTTGCCATGGACGCCCATGATAAACATATGCTCTGCCAACCAGCCTTCGCCATGTGCCTTTTTAATAGCCAGTCTAAAGGCAAGTTTTTTAAGACCAACGCTGTTTCCTGCGTACTGGTTATTGACTGAAAATACTCTATTTTCTTCAAGGTCAATGTAAATTCTTCTATTATCTACGTTCTTAGTGTTATTTCTTTCGTCCAGTTCGCCTGCTGAATGCAGGAAGAAAAAGAAATCTTTTGAACCGTTCATTTTCTTAAACTGTTCATAACCGGTGCGGTAAAGAATTGTTTCTGAATGAACTACATAAGATGAATCTGTAATCTGCATGGCTCCGATTGCAAAATCAGAATTCTGCGGTCCCAATGAAAAGAACGTTACAAGCATTTCCTTGCCTGCCATAGCTCCATCCAGGTAACTCAGAACTTCCGGCAGTCCTTCTTCTTTCATGATATAGTTTATATCCATACCCCAGTTAACTTTTTCTGTAAGCATATATTTTGTGTTTGCTTTATCCCTTGCCTGATCCTGCATTGCATCATAATGGATGGTATGCCCTTCCATGTTGAGCTTTTTCTCTTCACCGTTGTCAACTGCAAGCTGCCTCAAATATGCGATGTCTTCAGGAGCATCGGTAATAACCATAACTTTCGCAGGTTTGCAAAGTTCAACTGCCAATTTCAAATTAGCCATTACTTTTTCATTATTCAATGCTTCAAGCTTTTTCATATTAGCCTGATCTATTACATTATTTAACATTTTCTGCCTCCTTATTTGTCAATCGGCAAACGCCGATTATCATTCGTTTTAAAAATCGTTGTCATTATACTTTATTTATGAGGATATGAAAAGACTTTTTCTCTCAATTATACAACAATGCCCTTCAACCTGTTGGATAATTCCGCAAAAGCATTGATGGACAATCTCTCTGCCCTTGTGTCGGCAGGCATTCCCATATCCTCTAATATAACTTCAATGACCGTTTTTTGCACATCATATCCCAACGTGTTGGAAATGGAATTAGAAACTTTTTTTCTTCTTTGAGCAAATGCTGATTTAACAAGCTTGAAGAAAAATGCTTCATTATCAATCACGACTTCTGGATTATCCCTCACATCCATCCTAAGAACTGTACTGCTCACATCCGGTTTAGGATAAAAACAATTGGGACTGACATCCATAATTTTTTTTACCCTGCAGTAATATCCTGAAACAACTGACAAAGAACCATATTCCTTGCATCCGGGACCTGCGCTCATTCGCGCTGCTACTTCTTTTTGCATCATTACAGTCATTGAAGATGGCGGAAAAGAATTTTCCAAAAATCTCATAAGTATGGGCGTGGTTATATAATAAGGTAAATTCGCGACTACTTTATACGAAGTATATTGAGTATATTTATCAAGTATCCGGTCTTTTATATCGGTTTTGAGAATATCAGAATGAATGATTTCAAAATTATCAAATCCCGACATGACATCATTAATCAATGGAATAAGATTTTTATCAATTTCAACGGCTACAAGATTTCCGGCATGACGGGCTAATTCCTTAGTAAGGCTTCCTGCTCCCGGACCAACTTCGATTACCAAATCGTTATTTGTGATGCTGGCTGCAGATACTATTTTTTCAATTATATTGTTATCTAACAGGAAATTTTGCCCTAATGATTTTACGGGTCTTATTCCGTATCCGTTCATTTTATTGAACATCTCCGAAATACTATTTCTCATAAACAAAATAAACCCTGACAGTCCTTCGTCCCCAATTTAGAGCATCATCTTTTTCCCACATAAACAAGTCAATTATATTACCACGGATAGCATTCCCGGTATCCCCGGCAACCGCCATTCCGTAATCCAACCATGTTCCCTGCGCTGTTTCAACATAAACTCTGGTGAACAAAGGTATTATATCAGGATCTACTGCAATAACTCCCGGCTCAGCTGGAAGACCTGACTTAGTTATTCCGTACGCCGGATCGCCCGGTTCTTTGCCACCGCATTCAGCGGGATCAAGAGTATAGGCTGTAGCCGTCATTGTGAGCACCTTACTATAAAGAAAAATCTCATTAGTTCCTTGTATGGTCATTACCGGAATTGTTCCCATTTCGATAACTTCATGAATCACCGGTTTAATGATTTTATTCAATATGGTGGCTCTGTAGATTTCTACACCATCTTCGAAAGTAATTTCCGAAATAAGACCATGCTCCCCGTATTCTCCTTCAGTGAGCAAGTTTCGTTCATTCATACCCATTGTAGGATTTTCAACTACCTTAACTTTGTAGGGTATGGGAGAACGTATTACTTCTACATCCTTTGTGACCCTTACAATCTGAAGCGTCATGCCACTTGCAACTTCTGTATCCGGGTTGTATTTATCAATACGGTCATATTCATAGAGCATGACGCCGTTGTCAGCAAGCACCTCTTGTATACTGCTTTTATATGTCATGATTTGCATTTCAATTCCATCATATATTAATGTCACAGGAACCGCTGTTTTAATAACAAATGTATTAGTACTTTCAGGTTTCAGATTTTCTTCAAGGGAAATATCAATATAATCGAAATTGTCGTCAAACGGAATATTGTTGTCCTCGATGAATTCACCGACCGTTTCGTTGATTGTTCTTTTTGCATATACTGTTCCGTTTAATGTTACTCTGACATCACTCATGTTGTTTTCGAAGAGATAGAGAGTAATGAAGGCACAACAAAGAAGCAGGAATATTCCCGCTACAGTATATTTTATTTGGTTGTACTTCTGCACTTTATCGTGGTGCGCAGTCATATTTTTAGCTTCCTTTCAAAAAACAAACAGATTATACTGGATAAAAAGCAACTTGTCAACACAAGAATTATCTATTAAGTACAGACTTATTTACCCGTTTTTACATAAAAATGTCCGGAAACAAGCCGAACTGTTTTTTGATATATTTATAAATTACTCAATAGCCCAGATTTTCCAAGTCCAAGTTTCCATATCAAATGCCATGGTTACCTTAAAATGATTAATGCCGTTGTTGAAAATTTCATCATGTACAGGAAAGCCGTCTTCATCCTTTACCAATTCTACATTGAAAAGCGCATCAAAAGATATTCTGTTTTTTGCATTTTCATCCTGCGCAGCTTCTTCGTCAATAATACGAACCTTAAAATCCTCAACATCGATTGCTTCAATATTACTGAATTTCAAGGCGTAAATAGTATGATTGATATCTGTCCTTCCGCTGAAAACATCTTTGTAATCATGGCTTGAATATGCGTCAAAATATGCTTTGCTATTTATGCTTTCAACCCAGTTTTCAAGAATTTTTTTATAGAAAAGTGTATCAGCATGCTTCTGGAACTGCATAATTATAGTGTTTTTGTCCCCGATTATTGTATAGATATTATTATTGTTTACAACCAGTTGATCAATTTCTTCGTTTTTATCAGCTATTGTTTTTTCAAGGTCGTTTATTTGAATCTGAAGTGTAACTTTATCATTATTTGCCTTTTTATAATCATCATACAAATCCTGAAAGGACTGCTGTCTGGTTTCTTCTTTGTTTTCAAGTGACTTAATATCTTCCTTCTTCTCAAAATTATCCCACAATAAATAATTGAGTCCAATCAATACTACAAATAATATTATGCTTACAGTTACTATAGCGGCTTTTTTCATGATACCTCCGCCCGGCGTTGGATGTGCCGGTCAGTTATTATTTTATCATATCGGAAGAATTTGGCAAACGGTCGAATAGTCTGTGAGTATTATCCCATAAAATTTGACAAAATTCATCGAATTTTAATTTATGTATCTGTGCCATTTTCAAAGCTGTAAATTTTACATAATCAGGAATGTTTCTTCTTCCTCTATTTGGTTCTGGAGACATATACGGGCAGTCGGTTTCCACTAAAAGTCTGTTGACGGGCACCGCATTAACCGCTTCAAGTGTTTTTCTGGCATTCTTAAATGTTATGACTCCTGTGAAAGATACGTAAAATCCCATATCAACTATGATCTTTATCATTTCCGCACTGCCGGAATAACAATGGAATACACCTTTCATATTCTGAGTTTTTTCAGCCTTCACGATATCCATGCAATCCTTATGGGCATCCCTGTCGTGAATTATTATTGGGAGTCCCAGTCTGCCCGCTAAATTAATTTGCCTGGCAAAGACATCTTTTTGAATCTCCCGGGGAGAATTATTATAGTAATAATCCAGTCCGATTTCGCCTATTGCCACTGTGCTCGGTTCTTTTGCGATTTCTACCAGTTGCTTTTCTATCCCGTCATTATAAGTATCAGCATCGTGAGGATGAATTCCACAGGCATTGAAAATAAAATCGTGTTTTTTCGCAAGCTGCAAAGATGTATAGCATGATTTGATGTCGGCACCTACATTAATGATTCTTTTTATTCCGTTTTTTTTAGCATTGGCAATGACTTCATCCCGATCTTTATCAAACCGTCTGTCGTCTAGATGTGCGTGGCTGTCAAATAACATTCAAATCCTCCCTTATGGGTTAATCAGTGATTTCCCATTACTTGGATTCATATACATTTCCAAGGGAAAATCACCGGTGCCTGTGAATGTAAATGTCACTACTCAGGTCGGTAACGTGTGATATTTGCATTTGGGCACAATCCGTTCTGCCAAATATATAAATCACTCAAACCACTTTCCCCGCCTGAAAAAACTTCTCCCGTCAGCCAGGTATTGGTTAATTTTCCACCAGAGCAATCCGGTAATCCTAAAAAAAAGAGCACCTTTCGGCACTCTATATTTATTTCATTGCGATGGCCGCTTCAACTTTTTTAACAATATCTTCTCCGGTAAGTTCATATTCCTTCATAAGCAGTTCGGGTTTGCCGCTTTTGCCAAATTTGTCTTGTGTGCCTACTCTGAGAACAGGCACCGGAAAACTTTCAGTAATCAC
>JAUVJE010000124.1 GCA_030592355.1 Clostridia bacterium | reverse complement strand
TTTTCTTCATCTTTCAATTCATAGATAATCGCATTATCCTGGTCACTGAAAAGTGTTTGAGATTGTCTTCCCTGGCTTCCTAATGCTAAAAATGCAAAAGATACCGGCGGACTTCCTATTTCGTTTATGCTAAGTTCAATAATTTTTTGTGTAGTCAAATCGGTTATAAGCGAAATCATATAAGCTATTGCAATCGAGGATGTTCCGTTTTCTAATAGAGAGACAACAAGCCCTGGTGTTTTTTTACATAAACTCACAACTTCGCTCATATGATAAGCATTTTTTATCGAATCGGCCAAATCCGAGGCAATACTGCTGGGAATATGCAATAAACGGTTTAAAGCTATATGCGATCCAATATACTCTGCTAAATCATCGGAGCGTCTTACAAGTATCATGAAACCGGACTTCGGGTCATTCAAGCCATTTTTAACGGTCATTTTACAACTTAAAAGTGTTCCGCCATTCCGTCTTAAAATACCGTTAATCGTTTTTGTTGCATCGTTTTCATGGCTAGTAGATAAAAATTCCAGCCATTCTTTATTTGCTTTGATATCAGGAAAAACATCAAACAACTCTAATAATTCGATTTTATCGGCAGTACATTCAAGCAATTCATACATCACTGCGTTTGCATATCTGCAGCGCCCGCCATAAACGAACAATGCCCCTTCGGTGGCAGCCTCGCTTAAAGAGTGGTATCTTTCTGTAGATTCAAGCAACAATTTTTCAGCTTCAATACGAGACTTTTCCAAGAGTATGCTTTGTCGAATCAGATAGAGCAATAATATAAGGACAATAGCGATTATCAGAGCAGATATTTTTACAATATTCCCCCTTAATATGGCTATTTCTGCATGGACGTCGTTTACATATATTCCTGTGCCGATAATCCATCCCCATGGCTCGAATATCCTTATATATGATTCTTTGGGCTCCTGTCTGCTAGTATCATCCATCCATTGCCATACATAACTGATATACCCCTCTCCCTTTTCCATAACAAGGTCCGAAAAAGCAACGAATATTCTTGTTCCCTGTGCATCCTGGTAATCCGATACATCCTGGTCATTAAGGTCTGTTCTGTAAGGATGCATAAGTATTCGGGGCGAGGTATCCTGCAGCCAGAAATAATCCTTGTTTTCGATGCCGTATCTCATGGCTTCTATGCGTCTCTTGGCAAGCTCCTGCGCCTGCTCCAGTGAAAGATTATCGTTTTCAACTTCTTCCGCCGCTTCTTTTAGAACACCCCATGCAACTTGCGTAAGCTGACGGATATTTTCGCGTTTTCGATCCATCAATGTTTCTTCAAAGTAGGGCAGCAAAAGTGCAAACAAGGCGATTATAAAGAGTGCCAGTGATAGAATTACCGGCAAGAAAATGTTTATAAAAAAGGAAAACCATTCTGTTTTTTGCTTTTTGGGTAGTTGAAGCGATTGAAACGCAGGGTGTTTAGCTGAATTAAACGATGCCCTCAACAGTGCATCGCGGAACGGTTTCCAAAAATTCATATCTATGAATATGCCCGGTTCTTTTCCATTTGGCAAATGGTAATCGGTCCCTGCTGAAACAACTAGGTCTGATTTTGCTGCAATTTCAAGTAATATCTTTTGTTTCTCACTGGAATTAGGCCCATAGAATGCTTCAATACCATCCAATCCGAGTTTCTGCAGTTCCACTGTCAATGTGCGGATTTTATCAATGTCCGGTTCGGTTTGGAAAGGATGTGCCAATATGACTATCCCTCCGGAATTATGAATCAGTTCAATGATTTCAGCTGCGTTCCTAAAAGTTTGCGGCATTGCAAGGCCGGCGGCATCACTGCTGGTTATTTTCTCATTCAACATGATAATAAGTTCAGAATTCTCTGGGTCGAATCCATATGCCAACAGATGTATGATTTGGTTTTTAAACTCTGTTGTAATCTCAAGGCCGGAAACATAGCCTATTCCATATTTCTTAAGCGCTTGTTGGAATGAAGTCCCTCCTGCAATCGTATTGTGATCTGTAAGCGATGCAAATTCTATTCCGGAATCAGAGAGTTTCTTTGCTATTTGTTCAGGGGATAAACTTCCATCGCTGAATAAAGAGTGGCAGTGCATGTCAACATGTATCCGGTCGTCTCTCGTCTTATCCCTATCGCTGACCTTTTTTCCCGGGGTTTTCTGATTCTGATTAAATCTCATATCCACATCCTCAAAGCAAAGAATTCGACATATGGTTTTGTGCTTCCGGCAATCCGGTTACTACATTCCAAATAGTACAAAAAAACTATTATCTCAATACATATTACTTTGTAAAATAATGATATATATATATATTAGGTAAGTCAAATTAAATATAAAATAGCGATGGTAGCAATACCTGAAGAAAAACTTTAACCCCCTCAAACTATTTTATGATAAAATTACAATGTTAGGGCGAGGGTTATTGTATGAGTTTTATTTCAATTGAATATGTCATTCTTTTTATAACTGCAATTTCATTGTATTACATTCTCCCTCATAAGTTCAGATGGATTCTTCTTCTGGCTGCAAGCTATACATTTTATATGTTCTGGAAACCGTCATTTATAATTCTTCTGCTTGCATCAACAAGTGTTGATTATTTTGCGGCAATACAGATGTCTAAAACAGACAATAAGCGAAAACGAAAAATGTTCCTTCTTCTCAGCTTATTCGTGAATCTTGGTTTACTGGGATTCTTTAAATATTTCGGAATGGTCGACACTGCAGTTTCATCGCTTCTTTTATCGGCAGGAATCAATTATGCAGGAACCGGGTGGAACATATTACTGCCTATAGGTATTTCCTTTTATACATTTCAGACAATCGGCTATACAATAGATGTCTATAGAGGAACCGTTCAACCGGAAAAGCACTTTGGATATTTCGCTCTCTATGTCTCCTTTTTCCCACAGCTTGTAGCCGGTCCGATTGAAAGGGCTTCTAATCTTCTTCCCCAGCTGAAAAAGAAATTCCATTTCGACTATGCCCAGTCCGTAGAAGGCATGATGCTGATTTGCTGGGGATTTTTTAAAAAAGCAATTATTGCCGATAGACTCGCCATTGCCATTGATTCGATTTTTGCAACACCTGAAGAATTTTCCGGAATTCATTTGTTTGTTTCCGGGGCTGTATTTCTCTATCAACTGTACTTTGATTTTTCCAGCTACACTGACATTGCCAGAGGAACCGCTAAGATTCTCGGCATCAATCTTATGATAAATTTCAGAAGGCCCTTTGCCGCAAGAACAATAAGCGACCTATGGAGCAGATGGCATATTTCCCTAACTTCGTGGTTTGCGAGTTATCTCTCGGTTCCCCTTTATAAAAAATTCAGGAAACTTAACAAACGTTTCGCTTATATACTCTCTACAATAATAACCCTTGCCATCTGCGGGTTGTGGCATGGAGCGGACTGGTCTTTCATAGTGTGGGGAGCATTCTTAGCCATAGTTATGATTTTCGGCAATCTAACTCGTCCTTTTAGAAAGAAAGTAAAATCAAAATTAAAAATTGATAAAATGCCAATGCTGAACAGAACCCTGGAATTTATCGGAGTGATGTCAACCGTCACAATTGCAATGGTCTTTTTCAGGGCACCTGATATTTCATCTGCCATATCCTTTTTCAGACAAATGTTTACCCCAAATAATGTCCCATTGTTCACGGGGCTTCTGGAACGGCTGAATATTAATCGAATTGAGCTAGCAATTATAGCAACCGGCTGTCTGATAGTTGAAATTGTGCAATATATGGGTAGAAACAGAAGGTTGTTTGAAAAACTAAGTACCAGAAAACCCGTTTTTAGATATGCCGTTTATTTAGGAATAATAATGACCATACTTATTTTGGGGAAATTTACGGGAAGCCCGTATATTTATTTTCAGTTTTAGGAGTTATCATTGAAAAAATTCATTTATAAAATAGTATTGATATCATCGATCGTTCTAATTATATTTTCTGCAATGAATATTACTTATATATATTCAGATTATTTTAAAAGCAAAATAATGAATTGGACAAGATTCAAGAATGTTCCTCATGAGCTGGATATAGTTAATACCGGGACTTCCCACGGATCAGCAGGTCTAAACTATTCACAGGTTCAAAATTATAATTGCTGGAAATTTTCTGTAAGCAGCCAGACTTTTTATTATGACCTTAAGATACTTCAGCAATACAAGGCTCATCTGAAAGAGGGGGGTTATGTAATAATACCGGTAAGTTATTTATCCTTTATAAAAATCGATGAAGATTTGAAAAAGAAACAAGGCCTGCGTTATTATCGCATATTAAATCCAACTCATATAGATGATTTTAGTTTAAGCAATTACATTCTATATAAAATCTTCCCAATACTAGTTTCTGACAAAGAACTTGTAACAGCACTTAAATCTACGTACGGAGCCATACCCAGCCAACCAAAAGTACTTGCAGATTATACAAAGAAACAACTATTGGCTTCACAGGAATATAATAAAGAAACTTATTTCAATTTATATGAATTTGACCCAGTGCAACTTGAAGATTTATATGAACTTATTGAATTTACATTAGAAATAAATATGACACCGGTTCTTGTAACTATTCCCGTTGCTGATACTTATACAGAGCTATGTACAGAGGAAATTATTAATGATTTCACTAGTTCTATGGTCCTTGTAAAAGAAAAATATAATGTGGAATATTATAATTATGGCTCGCATCCAAACTATGAAACGAATTATGAATTGTTCAAAAACAGCAGTCACATGAATCAAATAGGAGCTATCAAATTCACAGATGAATTATTGACTCACCTTGGTATTACATCCCCCTAAAATCGTGAAACCTTCCGGGAAGGTTTCGTCGAACGCCAGAAATGTTCCCAGGGAAGTTTTCTGGTTTTAGAGATATGATTGAATTGTTTCTTGAAGGGTTTGGGCGAAATCAGAGGATTCAGCCCAGTTAAAGAATTTTAAAGCTTTACTGTAATCAAGTGCATATCTTCTGTCGTGGCCTTTTCTGTCCTTAACATAAGATATTACAGATTCATCAAGTTCAGAACCAGTGATTCCATTATATATTCCGATGATTTTTCTTATAACATCAATATTATTTTGTATGCAACCGCTTCCGATGTTGTAAATCTCCCCCGCTTGTCCAAAATTCAGAATATCCAGCAGCCGGCTGCAGTGGTCTTTCACGTAAATCCATTCCCGTTCATTGAGCCCGTCTCCGTATAACGGCAGCTTCTCACCCTTTTTCAAGCAATTTACCATTGTGGGTATAAATTTCTCAAAATGCTGCCGCGAACCGAAATTATTGCAGCTGCGGGTTACAATAACAGGCATTTTATATGTATTGAAATATGACATAACAAGAAGATCAGCCGCCGCCTTGCTGGCTGAATACGGATTCCCGGGCCTTTGCAATGATTTTTCATCTGCAAACACACCTTCTGACAAAGAGCCATATACTTCATCAGTGGATATTTGCAGAAATAATTTTCCGTTGAAATTATTCCAGTGACCTTTCGCAGCCTCCAGAAGCTCCATTACTCCAATTACATTTGTGTGAATAAAAGGATATGAGTGGGAAATACTTCTATCTACATGGCTCTCTGCAGCAAAATTAACCACACAGTCAATCTCATATTCATTAAAAATTTTATCCAGCAAACGCCTGTCGCATATATCCCCTTTGATAAAAATATGATTTTGATTTTCTGAAAAACCAGACAGATTATGCATATTGCCGGCATAGGTCAGCTTATCCAGATTAACAACCCTAGTGCCGCTGTTACACAGCACATTCTCGATAAAATGCGAACCTATAAAGCCAGCTCCTCCTGTTACAAGATATGTTTTTAAAATGCCATCCGCCAATATAACCTTTACTCCCCGTTTAATTCAATTAACTTTTATTTACCGGTTGCTTGCTTTTTCTCTTCTTAAAGAATATTTATTATACTATCAAAAACACGCTTGCAGTTGTTTGTATCGTTAAATGCGTAAAAACCCCTGATCTTTTCAATATATCTGTTATCCATTTTACATCCTGCATCAATTAACTCTAATATTTTTAAAAGCAAATCATGCTGATTGTCAACTATTTCACCCACTCCGTCCCGCTTATATGAGAACCATCCCTCTTTGTACTGCCTCTTTCTGAATTCCTCATAATCAAATTGGAAATAAATCACAGGTTTCTCCATATATGCAAAATCAAAAGCTACGCTTGAGTAATCTGTTATAAGTATAGCAGCTCTTTTTAATGCTTCCTGCATACCCATGTCTTTTGCCTTGATAAGGCTGATATTCTCATTCCCGGATTTAAAATGATGAAGAAGCCCCTGAGTATTCGGGTGAAGAAAAAACATAAGTTTATACCCTTCCTTTTTAAGAATATCATGGAGCACCGGATTATTCATAAAGCTTTGGTATTCATGGAAAAACGTTGATTCTAAAAACATTTTCTCTCTTGCCTCCCCTGATTTTTCAAGGAACCATATGCGGTTTGTAGGCATAATCAATATCTCTTTTTGTAATATTGCATCGTGAAGACCGTCATTCCTCGGGCGTCCTGTAATCACCACATTATTGTCTTCATATCCGCCAATATCTTTCATTTCCCGTGCTTCTGCTCTACTATCTGTGATAAGCAGGTCAATTTTGGCATTCTTTCTATAAAGGAATTCAACATCGTCTTTAAGGATTCCATGCCCTAAATATACATATCTCTTTTTTACCGGCATTAATCTCTTAAAGTACTTTGCAGCAATATAGCTCGGTGAGCTAAATGACGACTGAGTGCTGATAGAGCAACTGCTTAAACAATAATACCCATGATGCTTTATACTTCCGTACCTAATAAGTCTTTCGGAATATTTCTCAAGCTTTGCCACATCACTTGCCTCAGGTCGGATAATGTACCAAACATTATCATGAAGCCCGTTGTCCATTATATATTTGAACAGCCAGTAACCATTGTCCCTGGCTTCAGACGGTCTTTCGCTGATTATCCAGATGTCTTTGTATCTTTTCCTGTATTTTATAAACACACATCCAAAAGAAACCGCCAATTGCCCCAGACTTATAAATACGTCTCTCAGCAAATATTTATTTAGAACTTTCTTAATATTAATCACTGCTTTAGATACTCCCGCCAGTTTGAAAACCCAGTACATTTCAATAGATAAGCAAATTACTTTGAACTCCCCATAGGTTTATGTTGGTAATTTTTTAATGAATTTAACCGTAACCCCTCCGTACAGACAGTGAGGTTCGCAATCCATCTTTTGTTACTTTTTCATCTGATATTTCCCTTAAATTGAAAAATTGCTCTTTAGAAACCCCCGAATATTATTCCCTTA
>JAUVJE010000092.1 GCA_030592355.1 Clostridia bacterium | reverse complement strand
GGTTTCCTTTGTCTGTCCGTGCATATCGCCCCAGAAGATATTAGATATATCGTTTGAACACATCACAGGATTGCCTTTTCCCTCAATATCCTGCCCCGGCAGCGATATTTCCGGGGCGAATATGCCTTCCGAAGAAAGAACAATATCATTTATCTCAGCAATGCCGTTTACAAGGCTGATGATTCTTTCCATATTGTCAATGCTAAAGGTCGCAAAGCCGGAAAATCCATCAGCGATGTTTCCGTAATAGTCCATGGCCCGTACCAATATAGAAAAGGGGGTTCCGGGTTTTACCGTAGACGGCCCGTTGGCTTCAACGGTTTTCACATCGCCGCCTGAAATAGTAATGGCGGGACTTTTATCAAGATCATAGAAGTTGCCGCTGCCTGCGCAGTCTGCAAGAATTCTGAAAATATGCTCGGTTTCGGGATAAGTTTGAATTCTATAACCCGGACCGGTGTTGTCGCCGAACCTTATGTACACCTTTTCACCGGGATAGAGGGAACCGTCCCGCACCTTTATGGAAATGCATGCTTTCCAGGGTCTGATATATCTTGCAGGCAGATATGCAACAACCAGTGTTGCGTCAGAATCAGTTGAAACAGACACATAGCCCTCTTTCTTAGGATCGTCGAACTGCGGAATGGCGGAGTCGCATACATCCCTTCTTGTGATAATAATTTCACCACTGTCGTCTATACCGTATTCACCGGTTTCGTAGACAATTGTAAAAACACCACGTTCGCCTGCTTTCAAACTGTTTATATTAATGCTTGCTTTTCCTGTTCCGTACATAGGTGTCTCCTTGTTTTAAATACCCGAAGGGAGTTGCCGTTTTACCCTGGGGCAGTCCTTATATCTCTTTGAATTTTTGAATACCAGAAGGGAGTTCAAAAACGTAAATCTTTGAATACCCGAAGGAAGTTCAAAAAAGAGTGTACCTAGATTATACACCAATAAGAACCTGCCAAACTCAATATTGCAATGAAATTTCCAAGTAGTGCAAATTGTGAATTTTTTGTGAACATTTATGAGTTTCAGGTGTTTATGATTGGTGGGAATGATATAGTAAAATAGATATTTCAAATTTATATCCGGTAAAACCGGTGAAAATTTCAAGGAGCAACAGATATGAGTGAACTCAAGACTTTGCCCGTAAAAATTATAGACAATATTGAAAAAGTTATTATCGGAAAAAGAGAAGTTGTCGGCCTTGTGGTGACCGGTTTGATTGCCGACGGGCATATTCTGATAGAAGATGTACCGGGTATAGGAAAAACGAGTCTTGTTTCCGCCCTTGCAAAATCACTTGGGTTGAATTTTAAGAGAATTCAGTTCACTCCGGACATACTGCCTTCTGATATAACCGGATTTTCAATGTACAATATGAAAACCGGAGAATTTGAGTATAAACCCGGCAACATAATGAGTAATATCATATTGGCTGACGAAATAAACAGGACATCTCCCAAAACCCAGGCAAGTATGCTGGAAGTTATGGAGGAGCGGCAGGTAACAGTAGATGGTGTTACCTATCCGATACCCAATCCATTCATGGTGCTGGCGACTCAAAATCCTGTAGAATACTTGGGAACATACCCGTTGCCCGAGGCGCAGCTGGACAGGTTCCTCATGAAGATTTCAATTGGATATCCTACATTCTCAATGGAGAAGAAAATCCTTGAAATATACAGGGATCAAGATCCGATGAGCAGCTTGAAACAGGTTGCCGATGCGCAGATGATAATCGATATCAGGGCAGCTGTGCGAAGCATTACCGTGAATGAAAAAATCAATGACTACATAGTTCGAATTGTAGCAGCTACAAGAGACCATGAACAGGTTAAGCTTGGATGCAGTCCGAGAGCAGCTTTATTCTTAATGAAAGCGTCTCAGGCCAGGGCTTTTATGGAAGGCAGAACCTTTGTCACTCCTGATGATGTCAAAGGACTCGCATCGGCTGTGCTTGCCCACAGGCTTGTTTTGAACCAAGAGGCAAGGCTCAAGGGCGTTCAGTATAGTGAAATAATCAGCGAGGTACTTGATAACACAGTCATACAAATAAAGTAATTATGAAAAAAGCGCGGATAATTTACTCTATAATATTTCTTGCTTCTTTATATTTCGTTTATTTTTACGGGGGAACAGTTCCATGGGCCATTTTTTTTCTTGTGATAGGTCTTCCGGTGGTTTCATTTATATATTTGGTCATATCATATTTTTCTTTCAAGTATTATGAAAGCTGTACCGACAAGACCTATATTAAGGGCGAGAACTTTCATTACAGATGTATATTTGCAAACAGCATAATTTTACCATTCATTTATGTGCGAATACATATTCAGACCCCTGAAACGGTGGTGTCAGGTAAGCCTGATATTAAAAACGAATCCATTGTAACCGGAAGAAGCAAAACCCTTGAATATGATATTAAGTGCCGGTACAGAGGACGGTATAATGTCGGTATATTGAAAGTTGAATTCCGGGATTTTCTCAACCTTTTTGAACTTCGGCTTAAGAAATCAAATTTCATATCTGTAGTCATATACCCTAGAATTAAAATTTCCGAAGAGTTTGTAAGAGAAGGCATGACCATGTCTGATTTCCGAGTGGCTCTTTTCAACAAAAGCAAAGGGGATGAAGCACTTTCAAATTTGCGTGAATACGCGTATGGCGACAGCAGCCGCCTGATACATTGGAAACTTTCGGCAAGGATGCAGAAACTGATTGTAACAGACAAAGAAAGCACATTTGACAGCAGGGTTATACTGGCTCTGGACCTTCACCGAAACGACATGCCGATTAGGAACAGGATTGTCTATGAGGATATGCTGGTAGAGGAAATCGTTGCCACAGCCCACTATTTTCTAAGTAATAATATACCTGTTGATTTGGTTTACTATAAAAAGGGGCTCAATGTTTGGCACGGCATCAGCATGGGGGATTTTGACGAACTTTACAATTTGCTCGCAGAAATCACCTTTAATGCAGAAGAAGGGCTGGATGCGGCGCTGTATTCGATTTTGGGAGATGAGAATAAAAATAATACATTTTTTATATATTGCACCCGTTTGTCACAAGAATTATATAGTTGCATGACCCAGATTCATCATTCGGAGAAGAGGGTATTTGTAAGGTACTGCACGTTGGATACGGATGATGATGAAGTATATAACTACAAACGATTGCTTATGAAACAGGGAATCACCATTGAACAGCTCAAAGAGGGTAATGATGGCGGAGAAAACGAAGAAACTGAATAAAGACGGAAAGAATATTCTGGGTCCTGCAATTGTTGCGTCCGTACTGGCATTTGCCTTAAGCAGCGCAGTGGTTCAATATACAGACCTTGACCCTTGGATGATGTTTTCATATGCCCGGATTTTTATGGCTGTGCTTTTCACCATGCCTCTTTGCATACTGATATTCCGAAACTGGAAAATATCCCTGACAGTGTTTGGCGTTGTTCTGACTGCGGTTGTGATTCTTGCGGTAATATGGGCCAGGGGCGGATTCTCCGAAGCATTTGTCATGAGCATTGCCATGTATTTCAAATGGTTGTGGGGTTTGATGACCAATTGGCATATGACTATGGAAATGCCGTGGCAATATGTATATGTTACGACAGTAGGAATTACAGTGCTATTGACTTCGGTATTATATTTTCTTGTAGTCCGGTGGTTTTTCTATCTTCCTGTATTCCTGCTTTCGGTATCTTTGTTTGTAACTCAGTGGGCTATTGTCAGAGAGGTTAACGGCCTTGCCTTTTACATCTCGCTGGCTGCCCTTGCTATCCTGTATTTTACACATGTTTATTATAGAAAAATAAAAGTCCTTGCAAAGAGAAACGAAGAACAGGCATTCCTTTCACCCAGCAAATTTATAGTTGCCGCATTGCCTGTGATAGCAGTGCTGTTGCTGGTTGTCATGCTTATTCCCAAAAGCAGTTCTCCGATTACCTGGAAGTGGCTTGATGATAAAATTATTTTTAGAAATACAGGTGGAGACAAACCCATTGATTTCAAGGCATATGATTCATTCTCCCTTGCCGCCACAGGCTTTTCATCCGAACCCGGCAAACCCGGGGGAAGCGTAGAACTTGATTATTCTCACATTCTGGATGTATACGGGAGTGAAATCATATATTTGCGGGGCGAGTCATGGCCCTACTTTAACGGCTCGTCGTGGGGCGTATCCTCAAATGAAGTAAACTACTCAGAACCAATACTTGAATATCAGGAATATGATGCAAACAGGCAGATGTTGATTGAGCCTGTATACGGATGGAGATTCATGGAATTGAACAGTTGGCTTTCTCAGACTTCGCCTGATGATGAAAAATCTATAGTGTTGCCCGGGCCTGATTTCAATTCTGTTATGGGAGAACACCTGCTTCCGGATTGGTATAATAAAAAATCTGTCTCGATAACATATGCCGGTGTTGAAACAAAGACATTATTTTCTCCTCTGAATGCAGTTTTAACGAGTTACGACGGTCTTAAAGGGATAATGGCTGAAACAGACGGCACGCTGGAAACAGAAAATGCAATTAGTCTTTATACATTTATTCATTATGATTATCTTTCAATGAACAGAGATGACGAACAGCTTATTGAGACACTTAGAAAAAGCAAAGGCGGAATGTACTACGAAACTTATGCTGTTTTGTACTATATTGCCAATAATGCAGAAAGCTATGACAACTTGCAGATTTCAAGTTCAATGGAACCTGTGCTTAAGGATTTATACGATTTGCAGATGAATTCCCGGTTCAATTACTGGCGATATACGCCGCTTCCCGATAAGCTTCCCCAAAGAGTTATTCAGCTGGCCAATGAAATCGCTGCTCCATTTGATAATGATTACGATAAAGTAAAAGCGATTGAGGATTATTTTCAAGAGGGATTTGTTTACGATCTTGTAGTTGAAGATGTGCCCGGGGACAGGGATTTTGTTGATTGGTTTCTCTTTGATTCAAAAGAAGGTTACTGCACATATTATTCCACGTCAATGGTAACCCTTGTCCGAAGCCTGGGATTGCCGGCAAGATATGTCGAGGGATTCTTAACCCCTGCCGTCCCATCGGAAGGAGACAGATATCCGGTTTTAAACTCAAATGCCCATGCATGGGTTGAGGTCTATTTCGAAGGTGTAGGATGGATGATTTTTGAACCCACTCCGCCCTTTGCCGCCATACTTAACAAAGAACCGATGTCGGATATAAATCTTGGAGCTGGATTTGACGATCCCGCTTTGGATGACTATCTTAACGAGCTTGATAAGTATGATGATTTCGAGACACATTTCCCTATAGGCGGGATAGAAAATAAAGATCTTTCAGCGAAACAGATCTGGACATTAATCGGAATAGCCCTCGGGGTTTACATGCTTGCCGGCGTCTCCATAACCATAGGGAGAAACCTGCTGTTTAAAAATATCAGTGGAATAAAGCGGTTTAGATTCGGCTATTTTGAAATTATTCGAATTACAGGTTATAAAGGATTTAAACACAAAAAAGGAATGACTTTGATGGAGTTTGCAGCTTTGATTGATGATGCTTACTATATGGGCCGCATATCGATGAAAGAGCTTACTGCGGTATACTACAGAATAATGTATGACCAAGATGATATCAATGAAGAAGAATTGCGTAAAATGGAGATTTTCTATAAAGAATTCAGATATGAATTTAATAATGAATTAAAGCTTTGGGAATGGATTCTCTACAGATTCTTATTTCCGGGAATCTGATTCTGCCTTATGATAGCAAGTCGAGCATAAACCGGTGAACATCACAGTATGTCCCGTTATTGTGAAGTCGTATTTGGTTTTGATTATTTTTTCTATATCTTCAAGCATATCCACATGAATCTCAAGAATCTTGCCGCATCTGCTGCAATGCATATGGTGATGGCCGTGGGATTCTTCTTCACAGGTCTCATAGACCGTCGCATCTTTGCCTATCGGAACCCGTTTCACAATGTTCTTCCCTTCCAAAAGCTGAAGGGTTCTGTAGATGGTGGACAGACCTATAAATATCTTTTTATTAACAAGTTTGCTGTGTATATCCTCGGCGGTATAATGTTTTGTTTCGTCGATGATTTCATCGTATATCTGCTGGCGTTGCTTTGTCCACCGCATACCGGCTTTTTTTAAAGTATCTCTCATCTATTTGTTTCTCCGGAATTTATGCAGTCTTTTTTTGTCTGGCAGCTGTTGTTATAAGGGCAGGAAGCGCAGCTGCCGTTTTTCCTGTCTTTGATTAATACGGCTGAAACGCCGATTGTCATTGCTGCTAAAATTAATATAAGTATTGTATCCATTATTTCACCTTATTTCATAAATAGCCCTGATATTGTGTAGACCGCAAAAGTAACTGCATAGCTTAGAAACAGTTGGCCGAACACTATATAAAGCATGTTTATTTTCTTTTCCAATTCACCCCAAAGCACTGCCATTGCCGCTATGCACGGAATGTACATCAATACGAAAATCAGAAACGAGAGAGCTGAACGAACCGTAAATATGCTTCCGAGAGCCGCAGTAATACCATGACCTCCACCAAGTATGGAAAGTGTGCCGATTACAGCTTCTTTGGCTATCAAACCGGTTATAAGAGCCGTTGAAGCACGCCATCCGCCAAAACCCAAGGGAGTCAATACAGGAGATATTAAGTTTCCTAGAATTGCCAGGAAACTGTCCCCGGGAGTTGAAACCGCCCCCGACGGACCGAAATTCATCAAAACCCAGATTACTACCGAGGCCAGGAATATAATGGTCCCGGCTTTTTTAATAAAGGTAAAAACCTGTCTGCCGGCATAACCCAACAATTCTCCCATGGCGGGGAACCGGTATGACGGAAGCTCCATTATAAAAGGATAGGCCTTTTTGTTGAAGATTTTTGAGTGGATGGACGATATTATTATTGCAACTAGTATGCCGCTGAAATAAAGGGCGGGAACTAATATCCATTTTCCCTGGATAAAAAATACCGCCGCAAATGCCGCGTAAACAGGCAGCCGTGCCCCGCAGGAGGCAAAAGAAACTGTTGCCAGTACTATGAATCTGTCTCTTTTAGGCAAAGCCCTTGTTGCTATCATGGCGGGAACCGTGCAGCCGAAGCCAAGTATGTAAGGAATTACGGATTTTCCGCTGAGTCCGATTTTTCGCATAAAAGGATCCAGCATGAATGCTGCCCTGGACATATATCCGCTTGCTTCAAGTAATCCCAGCATAAGGAATAAAACAAAAAACTGGGGAACAAAGACGAGTACGCCGCCCACACCGGCAATTATTCCGTCGTTGATTAGCGATACAAGCCATTCTGACGTACCGCTTTCAGCAAGAATGCGGGCCAGCCATTCGCCGAATGAAAATATTCCGTTTTCTGTAATACCGGTCAGGAACGCACCCGGCGGGCCGAAAGCAAGAAACATCACCAAAAACATAAGTGCTATAAAAGTTATCAGAGAGGGAATTGTCTTTAACAGCATTGAATCAAGAAATACTGTGGATTTGTCTATTTCAGGGGGAGTGAACACTTGGTCAAGCAGGGAATTTACAACAACCATATCCATGGGGTAATTATCAATATTGCCGCCCGAAAAAGAAAGTATTGCCTCAGGTAATTCCGAAGCCCTGAGTATTTCATCAGAGTCAAGCTGCGAAGGTTTTGGAAGCACTACGATGGGAATGCCTGTAAGTTCTGTGAACTTATCCGTGTTAAGCAGCCCGTTGTGCTTTTCTAGATATTTTTTTCTTATTAGTGCGATGGCAACGGGTATGCCGTGTTGTTTAACATGCATTGCCAATGAAAGGCCGATGCGCGGCTGGTCAGCCGACACCATGCATATTACCCCTGATATATTGCCGGAATTCAAATATTCCTGAGCGGTTCTTTCCTCCGGGGAAGAAGAATTGTGCAGTGAATATACGCCGGGAAGATCATATAGAAGAATAGCGGAGTTGCTTTTTGCTTTTGCAGATTTCACATCAACGGTGACACCCGGCCAGTTGCCGACTTGGGCGTGTTTTCCCGTAAGTGCGTTAAAAAGTGTAGTTTTCCCTGAATTGGGGGTTCCGAGCAGTGCTATTGAGCGGGGAGGATTTACTTTTTTTTGCATAACATAAGTTCCTCGGCAGCATCGTGAGAAAGAGCAACCCGGATTCCGTCGATATAAACAATGACGCCGGATTTATTAACATTATGGACCTGAATATCAGCTCCGGGCCTTATACCGTAACAAGACATGCTCCTGCAGAGGTGTTTGTTCCCAGGCAGTCCGGCTACACTATATCGTCCGCGTTTGTGGCCTTGGCGACCACCGCGGCCCTGATGACCTATATTACGTTTTTGTCTCATATACTTCCTCCAATTGCAGTATAGCCTTAATGAAAATGGTTGTCAATAAGAAATAGTAATGAGAAAGTAAATATTGAAGATTAAAAATCCCTTGTGTATAATGGACAAAACCGGGATATGTTATCCTGTACAATGGAGAGGGCTTATGAAATTTACAAAAATGCAAGGTCTGGGTAATGACTACATATATGTTGACTGTTTTTCAGAGACTATAGATAATCCTTCAAATGTCGCAATCTATGTCAGCGACAGGCATTTTGGCATAGGCAGCGACGGCCTTATTATGATTTGTCCATCCGAAACAGCCGATTTTAAAATGAGGATGTTTAATGCTGACGGCTCCGAGGGTGAAATGTGCGGCAATGGTATCCGATGTGTTGGTAAATTTGTTTATGACAAAGGGATGACGCATAAGACCGTTGTCTCCATCGAAACCCTGGCAGGCATTAAAATACTTGAACTTTTTACCGAAGGAGATGCAGTTGAAAAAGTAAAGGTAGATATGGGAGAGCCTATATTAAAACCAATGCTTATACCTGTTGATTATAATGGAAAAACATTTATATCCCAGGAAATAGAAACTGATGAAAACAACTATTTGGCTACATGCGTATCTATGGGGAACCCACATGCTGTTGTTTATGTGGATTCGGTTGATGCCGTGGAAATTGAAAAAGAAGGTCCTCCCATGGAAAACCATAAATTGTTCCCTAATAGGGTGAATACGGAGTTTGTGGAAATACTGGAAAATAAGGAACTCAAAATGCGTGTATGGGAGCGGGGTTCGGGAGAAACGCTGGCCTGCGGCACCGGAGCCTGCGCCGTTCTTGTTGCATCTGTATTGAATGGAAAGAGCATGAGAAAAAATACTGTGCGATTGCTGGGGGGT
>JAUVJE010000163.1 GCA_030592355.1 Clostridia bacterium | reverse complement strand
TACGGAAAAAACTTTTCGCAAAAGGCGGTATGATACTCGCCCCAACCCATGCCATTCAGGCCGGAACACCTATAGAAAATGTTATAGCCATGTATAAAGCCGCCGGTTCTCTGCAGGATTAATCGCTCAAAACGATGCAAGTCTGACAATTATATTAAGGAAACCACCGGTTGATTATAATCATTTCCGGCGGCTTATTAACTCTATATGCTTTGTGGTCTTTGTTCGCTCCAAAATGATAATGTTCACTCGTTTCAAGCCTGATGCGTGGAATTATCATTCATATCGCCGATGACGTTCCTCGATTCCTTCAGAATCTGCGGTACGTCATTGATTAGTCCGTCAGGTTTAACGGTGGAGATTTCCATTCAGACAAGGCTTGCAAAGTTTTCTGCGAATGAAGTGTATGTAGATACATGAATAAGCAGAAAATTGCAGCAAACGCAGTAAGCCGGATATAGCAATTATAAAAAGCCACCGGATGATCTTAATCATTTCCGGCGGCTTATTAACTAAATATATCTGGCGGTGAATGGAAATCCACCCGTTAAACCAGGTTGCGGTATTCTGTTGGTGATACCCCGAACGTTTTTTTAAAAAGTTTAGTAAAATGAGCCACATCTTTATATCCGATAGACCCGGCAATTTCATAAACTTTTTTATTTGTTGTCTTCAGAAGCTGCTTCGCAGAATTCATTTTTTTCTTAATGAGATGTTCACTGAAGGATTCTCCTGTTTCCTGCTTGAAAATTTTACTCAGGTAACTTGGATGAATCTGAAGTCTTTCCGCCATCGAAACAAGGGTAACATTATGCTCTTGATATACATCAATGCACTTCAGGGCTTGGTTTACTAAATAACTGTTCTTGCTTTGTTTTGATTTTTCAAGTTCCCTGACCGCCTCTGTAAAGAAATCCTTCATGAATCTGCGGATATCCTCCATTCCTGTCATTGTGTTCATCACCGTAAAAAGATCATTTTCGTTTCCATAATATTGATGTCCCTGAATTTCCAGTGAAAACAGGATTTTAGTGAGGTAAAACGCTAATAGGAATATTACCCTCTCCTTTTGCCTTATATCATTCCTTACAATTTGCTTAACACTGGCGAAAATTTCATCCAGCCAATCCCTTAGAATATGCGTGTCGCCATTTTTAATTGCCCCTGTAAGAATGTCATCGTTCGCTCCCATGATGGATTCAAAGTCCTCCATGGCAATTTTCTCTTTTGTAGTTTCTGCTATCTTATCGGAGTCAATAACTGCATTTTTCCCCAAAACAACACTATATTGAATGGCATCAGAAGCCGTCCTGTATGAAAGAGATATCTTATCAATGCTTCCGCAGACATTTCCAATTCCAACACTTAGCGAAAGCCCCATGTTATTATTGACCCAGCTCTTAATTTGTTCCATTCGATCTATCAGCAATGATTTTTCTATTAAATCAGAACAAATCAGCACGGCAATTTTCGTTCCGAAGTTAAACACAAAACATGTATACATATCGCCGATTTTTTCTTCCGTCTTACTCATGATTGCAGCTTTGTAGAAACTAATATCATAAAAGTTTTTGTTCTTTACCGAACCACCCGCTTCAAATGCCATTATGCTCACTAAAAATTGATTGAAGCTAAGGTTTATATCAAGGAATTCCGCACGGCTTTCTATGTCCGCTTTATTCCGCAGCCGACCTTCCATCAGGGTAGTAAAAAAAGAATCTTTTACTACTAAAATATTTTCTCTGAGTTTTTTTCTGATAACATCGTTAATTTTAATTTCTGATATCTTTTTTTCTATCTCGCTTTTTGCTTCTATTACTTTCTCCAGCAATGCTTTGGGATTAATAGGTTTAGTCAGATATGAAAAGGCATTCAGTGCAATCGCTTTTTGAGCATACTCAAATTCTCTGTATCCGCTTATAAGGATAACTTTAACCGTTGGGTATGTTTGGTTGATGATTTCAAGCAATTCAAGCCCATCCATGTCCCCCATGCTTATATCGGTAATCACTATCCCGGGCATCAGCATATCTACCATATCCAGTGCTTCCAGCCCATTTGATGCGGTGCCGCAAATGCAAATATCGTGCTTTGCCCAATCAATGATATTGCTTATTCCTTCGCGTATTTTTTTTTCATCATCAACTATTAAGACATCAATCATCACTAATACTTACCGCCGGTATTGTTACCCTGACTGTGGTTCCGGCGCCTTTCATGCTGTCAATTTTTATCCCAAATTGGTTTCCGTAATACAGCTTTATTCTTTTTTGAACATTTCGAAGCCCAGACTCGCTTTCCATGCCTGTAGAGCTTATGCTGGCTCTTATTAAGTTCAACTTCTCATCTTCCATTCCCATGCCGTTGTCAGTAACTTCAACCGTCAGAAACTCCCCTTCCTTCCTTGCCTGAACCAGTATTCTGCCGTTTTCCTTTTTACCCTCCATACCGTGAATTATAGCGTTTTCTACCAACGTCTGTATGATAAGGTTCAGTATTTCAAGATGTTTTGTTTCTTCTTGGAAATCAATTTCATAAACAAACGATTCCCCGTACCTGATCCTTTGTATATCCAAATAGCAGGCTATGCTGGTCATAACATCTTCAATCGAAATAAGGTCACGGCCTCTGTTGAAAGTTTTTCTGTACATTGTGGATAGCGAAATAACCATTTTAGAAATATCCTCTACCTGATGTTCCATAGCTATCCAATTTATTGTATCCAACGTGTTATATAGGAAGTGGGGATTTATTTTTTCCTGAAGGATTTTAAGCTCCATCTCCTTCTTCACTAGCTTTTCCTGATAAAGCTCTTGAATCAACTTTTCAATTTCTACAGTCATGCTGTTATATGCCTGAAAAACTTTTCCGAATTCATCTTTCCGCACTTCTTCAATTTTATCGGAAAAGCGCCCGGCTTCAAGTTTTTTCATGTGCTTAATCAGATTTTTTATAGGTTTGTCTATATCCCTGTTTATTATTGAAAACAAACTTATTAAAAACATAAAAGACAATATTGCAGCTATCAGTATAATCAACGGCTTTAAATTTCTTTGGTAAGGCTGCATATCCATCTCGGGTAATATGTGAACAATTCCCCCTTTGCCAGATGCGAGAGGAGTGTACTTTAATACGTTTCTTCCAATTCCCTGAATGTCGACGGTAACATTCTCCCCTTTTTCAAGTGCTGCAATATTCTTCTTTAAAATTAATTTAAGGTCTATGACGGTTACAAGATCAGCGTCCAATATAAATACATTGTCACTGAAATTCACAAGGGCTGTCATAGAATTCCGGGTAAGTTTGATTTGATCTAAGAAATCAAATAGTGCATTTTTATCAAAATTTATACCCAGATAAACCGGGGTTCTTATTTTTTGGCTTAAATAATCCAGCCTGTACATAATTGACAGGAAGCTCTTTCCCGCAATAGCAGAATAATAATCCTTCCATATTACATCAGTATTCCAACCGGTATTTTCATCCACCCATTCCACTACCTCAGGATTGTTAGTCTTGCCAATCAACTTATTTGAATCGATAAAAGTTCTTCTGCTGCTGTAGTAAATGTCTATGCTGTCTATTTCCTCATTTGTCGCAGAATGATAACTAATCTGATCTGTCACAGATTTTTTTATATCACTCAGGGTCTGGTATGAACCGGATTCAGCAAGATATATGCTCGATAGAATGGCTACATCTATATTCTCAGCTAATTCAACTGCAATATTGCTGCTTTTTCTAATCCTCAGTTCTATGTATTCACCGGATAAATCAGACATATTATCTAAATTTGTATCAAGCCTCTCCATTATAAGACGGTCCGAATAGCTGTTATTAATTAAAAGCACGGTAAACAACAATGTGATTCCCAAAAAAACGGTAATCAGCATTTTTGCTTTCACACTTTTCATAATTGACAAATAACTGTTTTTCATAAACCTCCCGGCCGGTGCATGATTTATTTCACGATATGCTTCTTACAACAGATATGGCTTCTTCTGCGTCTGCAAGTGTTTTTGCATCATACCAGATTATTGTTTTCTTATCCGCTAAAAATTCTAGATTCTCTTTAATTTCATCAATATCCGCACTAACAACAATTGTCATGTCTGCAAGCTCATCGATGAGATTTTTATAGATTTCAATAGACCGCGGTGCATTTGGATCATTTGATATCTCCAGATAATCCACATTGTCAATTTTAGCAATTTCAGGAATATTTTGACTACCTGCAGCATGTGTATGCATAAAAACATGGTCAAATCCCTTTGTAATTTTATTAGTATGCAAAAGAGCGAATTCCCTGAATTGCTCAGGTGATATCATTACCGATGCATCCTCCGAAAGGTGCCCTGTAGAATTTCCCGGAAGCCAAATATCAAATCCTGTTATTATACCGTCCAAATATCTTCCGGCAGCTTCCGCCTGCTTCGTCAGTGTAAATCTGGCGGCCTGCGCACAGAAATCCAAAAACTCATGCAATTCTTCGGGATATTCAAAGAAATCGTAGAACATTTCATTGCCCCTTGCGATATTCGCAATATCCATCGCCCCTTCGGCGCCTCTGAGTTTAACAGCATAACTGCCGTCGCACTTGTCTCTAAGGTATTCGATGCCGTCCAGCACAAGTCTGAGCCATGTATTGTTTTCGTCAAGTTTGGCTTTGGACCTGTCCTTTTCCCAATCATTGATAAAAGAGTGATGCCAGCTGGTTTCATCGCCAAACTCAGCCGTTCCGCCAATGAATGCAGTATGTTCCGCTATGCCGTACCAGGGATTAATAGCCGGAATCATATCATCGTCAATGTCCTTTCTTTTTTCCCAGTAAGCGAGGAATCCGGCAAGCCTGTAATCCAGATACTCCTTCATGTTGTCCGGAAGTCCAAATGAATCCAGCCTTCTCTTTTTTCCTGAAAGTTCTTCAATGGATTTTATTTGAATCAGAGTGCCTTTATCGGCATCCGCAAATTTCTTCAAACGTTCATTGGTTCTCTCGATATTATTTTTTATCATGTATGTCTTTCTCCCAATCTCTTATGCTTTAAGTATACAACAAATTGTCTAATGGCAACAAACTGAAGTAATGCCGAAATGAAAAAAACTATTTGGTATCCGTTGATGGGAAACCCGGCGATGCTTATGTCTACCGGAGATATTATTTTTACAATAAAGC
>JAUVJE010000070.1 GCA_030592355.1 Clostridia bacterium | reverse complement strand
TTTCCATACAATGTAAACTGGCTTATAACCAGAAGATCGCCGTTTATATCCTGTATTGACAAGTTCATCTTATCGTTTTCGTCCGGGAAAACTCTAAGCTGCATTATTTTACCGGCTAAATAACGCGCATCTTTTTCACTGTCGTCACTTTTTACCGCAAGAAAAATGTTCAGCCCTTTTCCGATGTTGCCAATTAGTTTGCCTTTTACTGTAACACTGCTTGATTTTACCCTTTGTATTACGGCTCTCATAATTTTATGCCTTCCTGTTCGTTCGTCTTATATCAATAATTCCGCTAAGCCTTTTAAGTCGTTTAATTAATTGTGCAAGCTGATCTTTATTTGAAATAATCAGTGATAATTTGATAATGGCAATCCCCTCATTTGTAGCTTTTCCTTCAACTGAAGTCATACCGACCTTTGAATCATTTAATATATTTGTGATTTCATTAAGAAAATTATTCCTGTCATATGCCCTGATAATAATTCCTGCTGTATAGGAATCCGTTGTATTTTCGGACCATTTTACTTCAATCTCACGTTCTTTAAAGCTAGGATCGTTAATTACATTTACACAGTCGCTTCTATGTATCGTCACTCCTCGTCCGCTTGTAATAAAACCTGAAATTTCGTCTCCGGGGACGGGATTACAGCAAACGCCGATAGTGACCAGGCAATTATTTACGCCTTTAACAATAATACCCTTCTCATCATGCCTGTCAACATGTTTTATTTTCTCTTTTTGCTGCTCTATTGCTTTTCCCGAAGGGTCGGTTCCGTTTATTTTTCTGTAGCTTTCTTTTATTTTCGAAATTAACTTATTTGCCGTAATTCCTGAATAACCAACTGCCCCCAGGGCATCGTCCAGAGACTTGAAATTATATCTTTTCAACATATCTTCATAATATTCAGGTTTAAAAACTTCCGAATAAACAAGACTTTGTCTTTTAAGCTCGTGTTCTACCATCTCACGGCCTTTTTCAATATTCTCTTCTTTATGTTCTTTTTTAAAATATTGCTTTATTTTGTTCTTGGCTTGGGCGCTTTTTACAATTTTCAACCAATCGCGGCTCGGTCCCTTCGATGAAGCAAGGGTAATAATTTCAACTATATCTCCGTTTTCAAGAACATAACTTATAGGAACTATTTTATTGTTTATCTTCGCACCTGTCATCCTGTTGCCGACGGCGCTGTGAATTGCATATGCAAAATCAATCGGCGTTGAACCGGCAGGAAGTGTTTTGACATCTCCTTTAGGCGTGAAAACAAAAACCTCGTCTGCAAAAAGATCTAATTTCAGATTATCATAAAATTCATCTACGTCTGCAGTATCTTTCTGCCAGTCGATCATTTGTCGAAGCCATGCAAGCTTGCTCTCCATTTCATCTTCTTTTCTTATCCCCTGTTTATATTTCCAATGCGCTGCGATTCCGTATTCTGCCACCCTGTGCATCTCATGGGTTCTTATCTGAACTTCAAAAGGATGTCCCTTTTCTCCTATTAATGTGGTATGCAGTGATTGATACATGTTTTGTTTCGGCATCGCAATATAATCTTTAAATCTGCCGGGTACGGGCTTGAAAAGCTCATGTATCATCCCCAGTGCTCCATAGCAATCTTTTACAGAATCAACAATTATACGTACTGCAAAGAGGTCAAAAACCTGTTCAATTGTGCTATTCTGCCTTTTCATCTTGCTGTAGATGCTGTACAAATGTTTGACTCTTCCGTCTATTGTGCCCTTTATATTTTTTGATTCAAGATTAATTTTTATATTTTTAATGATTTTCGAGATATATTCTTCACGCTCTTTCCTTTTGGCTGCAATCTGTTTAACAATTTTTTTATATTCATCGGGATACAAATATCTAAACGACAGGTCTTCTAACTCCCATTTAAAAGCCGACATGCCGAGCCTGTGTGAAATCGGCGCATAAATCTCCATGGTTTCAGTTGCTTTTTCTATTTGTTTTTCTCTGGAAACATGATCAAGCGTTCTCATGTTGTGAAGCCTGTCGGACAGCTTAATGATTATAACCCTGATATCTTTTGACATAGCCATCAGCATTTTTCTGAGGCTCTCAACCTGTTGCTCCTTTTTTGTATCCAACGATAACTTAGAGAGTTTGCTCACACCGTCAACCATATCTGCAATCTCTTCACCGAACATATCTTTTATTTCAGAATATTCTGCCTCGGTATCTTCGATAACATCGTGCATTATCCCCGCAGCGATGGTTTTGGAGTTCAATTCAAGATCAGCAAGAATCTTAGCTACTTCAAGGGGATGCTTAACAAAAGCCTCTCCTGACAATCTCATTTGCCCCTCATGATACTTTTTTGCCACCTCATAAGCTTTTTCAATCAACTCGAAATTCGAGTTGGGATTATATGCTCTTATTTTTTCAATTAATTCATTGAAGCTTTTGTCCATTTTAACCGTCCGTTTTACTAAAAATCATGAAGACTCTTGAATCCTTTAGTTCTTTTTTTTCTTTTCCAATGGAATCCAACAATTTATATTTGTTCATGCCTATGGAGCTTAGTTTGATTATTTTCAGTTCTAAAAGTATTTCGATTGCCAAGTAAGTTTTGCTAACCTTTGAAATATTTTTTATTTCAGATATATCAAAATTACTGCCGACATCAATACTTTTTATATAATTATATGCAATTTCAACGTCTTTTCTATTCACTAAAAACTTCTCTTTACCGTCTAAAACCCTTGAAGCTCCGTCGGGTATACCCATTTTATATAATTTCTCGCCCAAGTGTGAAATATTTTTAAGTCCCGAATCTTCTTTCTCATATTTTATCATATGTACCAGAAGTCTCACAATCAGACTTTCCGAATTTTTCAGTTCACTATCTGCGAATCGGAAATCTATTATTTGCAGTTGTAAACTCCGGGTTTCTCTAAATTCATTTATTTCAGCAGCAAATGCTATGTCATATACGCCTTCGATGAACAGCAATGGTTCAATCATTGCCGAATTGAAAGATACGCAGTTAAAATCCCTGCTGCCGCTTGAAAAACGCAAACTTAAATGTTTGCCATCCCTTCCAATTTTTCTGTAGCTGTCAAGTTTCATTCTTTCCATAACAAATATTGGCTTTTGATTCTTAATGCCAAAAGGTTCGAGTACCATTAATTTCTCGATAGAAGAGAAATTAAGCTCATCCGGCTTAACCTTGAAATCTATATTAATAAAATTATCTTCATAGTTCTCATAGCCCTCACTTTTTGCATATTCAGCAATCTTGCTTCTAAAAATATCAATATCTCCGGACTTAAGGGTTAATCCGGCGGCTTTTTCATGTCCCCCGTACTTTATCAATATACTGGTGCTGTATTTGAGTGCTTCAATAAGAGAAAAGTTTCCGATGCTTCTTCCGGAACCTTCTGCATTTTCATTTTTAATTGAAAGTATAATGGTAGGTTTTTTATATAGTTCACTTATTTTCGATGCTACGATGCCTACAATACCCTTGTTTAATCCTTCCGCGCCAACAATTACAACGGGACTATTTAAAATCTTCGAATCTCTTTTAATATGGCCAAGAACTTCCTCATATATAATTTCTTGTTCTTGCTTTCTTTTGTTATTTAATTTCGACAGATAATCAGCAAGTTCCATAGCATCGTTTCTATTATCTGTTAATAAAAGCTTTAATGCGGAATTTGCATCACCCATTCTGCCTGCGGCATTTATCCGCGGTCCTATTGCAAAACCAATTGTATTAGAATTGACGCTCTCTTTTTTAACTGCTGCATTTTCCAAAATTGCCTGTACTCCAATACAAATTCCCTTTTTCATCAAAGATATTCCGGTGCTGACAATGATTCTGTTCTCGCCGTCAAGGGGCACAATATCCGCAACCGTTCCAATCGCAGCTAAAACAATTAACTCTTCGTATTTTTGAACTATATTCATATGCTTTTTTAATGCCATTGTTAAACGTAATGCAACACCTGCACCTGAAAGGTGCTTATAAGGATATACATTGTCTTTTCGTGTGCTGCAAATAATGGCAGCAGCTTTTGGAAGCATGCCGATTGACCTATGGTGGTCGGTTATAATTATGTCTACATCATGATTATTTAAAAAATCCACTTCGTTTACAGAATTTATACCGCAATCTGTTGTAATGACAAGTTTAGCTCCCCTATTTACTATGTTTTTCAGGCAATCGATGCTCAATCCATAGCCGTCATCAAATCTATCCGGTATAAAGTAAGCTGCCTCTGCATCCAAGCTTCTGAAAAATCGCAACAGAATAGCTGCAGATGTCAATCCGTCAGCATCATAATCCCCATAAACATAAATCTTTTCTTTATTTTTTATTGCTTTTGCTATACGGGAAACAGCTATATGCATATCATTCATTAAAAATGGGTCATGCAGCATGCTTAAATCAGGATTGATAAACGATTCAATATCCTTTACTCCTCTGATTTCCATGATATCTTCTAGAATAGAATCATGTATTCTTTCACTAACACTATACCGCCAAATTGAATCAAACATGTTTTATCTTTTCGCTATAACTCCTACCGGAGCTATTCCCTCTTTAAAATCTGAAGCAGCTGAGTATTTTCCTCCCAGAACAAGATTTCCGCTTTTGTCTATAAAACCCCAGTTTGTGCCGGCGTCAAATTCTGTCTGTACTGCCGCCAATCCTTCAGATAAGCTGAAAGCCTCGGACAATCCCTGAGGAATCACAATATTATTACCGGCATCTATATATGCCCAGCTTCCCTTTAAATTGCTGCCTATGAAAACCGGCGCAAGTCCGTCAGAAAATTGCTTTGCAAAACCATATTGAAATTCAATAACTACATTACCCTCTTTATCTATATATCCCCAGTCTTGTCTATCTGTATCCGGCGATAATTTTATTGCTGCATAACCTTCATGGAAATTTCTTGCATAGGTGTATCTTGCTTCAATAACCACTTCTCCGCTTTTATCTATATACCCTGCGACACCCGCTGAACCAGATCCCTGAAGATACATGGCCAAACCTTCCGAGAAAGAGCTTGCTCCACCTAACTTTGGTTCAATAACCCACTTGCCTTCAGTATCTATGAACCCCCATAAACCAAATTTCTCCTCATTTGTATTCTTTACAGCGGCTAAGCCTTCGCTAAAGGAAAGCGCACCGCTAAATTCCATCTCCAGGGCTTTTTTGCCGGTTTTGTCAATGAACCACCATACTTCGTTTTTATTTGATCGTTGCATTACAGGGGCAAGTCCGTCAACGAATAACCCAACTTCGTCATAAACAAGGTCTATTAATATTTCTCCTTCACGGTTTATAAACCCCCATTTCCCATAACCTTCCTCGCCTGCCCTTACAGCCATCATCCCGTCGCTGCTCGGAAGAGCCATGTGATAATACGGTTCAACTACCCATTCCCCGTTTTTATCAATGTAACCGTACAGTTCAATAGGGACTTTTATACATCCTGCAAATGCATAAATTGAAAAAACTGCCAGCATAACCAGTAGTACTATTTTTAAAATTCGTTTATTCATCATTGTCTTCATATATATTATCCTTTAAATTAATATTAAATTGGAAATCAGCATTCATCGCTCTCTCCATCTAGAACATTATAACAAAAAAAATTGTCATAGAAAAGAACCGGGAGTTGAATTCCTTCATCTCCCGGTTTTTATCAATTCACTGCTAATGTTTTATAATTCATCTTCATCTAATTTGATGGCAAGCTCTTTCAGTTGCTTTAAATCAACCGGTGAAGGAGCGTTTGTCATTGGACATGATGCATTTTGTATTTTAGGAAATGCAATAACTTCCCTAATGCTTTTTTCTCCCGCTAACAGCATTATCAATCTGTCGAGACCATATGCAATTCCGCCGTGCGGAGGCACACCATACTCGAAAGCTTCTAAAAGAAAACCGAAACGTTCGTGGGCTTCTTTGTCGTTAAACCCAAGCAAGTTGAATAACTTCTTTTGAATTTCGCGCCTGTGAATTCTGATGCTTCCGCCTCCTAGTTCAACTCCATTAAGTATAAGGTCATAGGCTTTTGCTCTTATCGACCCTGGGTCTGATTCAAGTTTTTCAAGATCCTCATCCAACGGTGAAGTAAATGGATGATGTGTAGAAGTCCATCTTTTTTCTTCTTCATCATATTCCAGCAACGGGAAATGGGTTACCCATAAAAAACTGAAATCGTCTCTATTTTTAAGCAGCTCAAGCTTTCTTGCCAACTCCAACCTAAGAGCTCCAAGGGAATCATAAACAACTTTATTTTTGTCTGCAATAAAGCATATGAGGTCTCCGGGTTCTGCGCTGACAGCCTTAAGAATTGCTTCAACTTCTTCTTCTGAAAGAAATTTCTTAATTGCAGATTTAATCTCGTTTTCTTCAACAGCAATCCAAGCCATACCTTTGGCACCATATATTTTAACATATTCAACCAAGGCATCGATTTCGCGTCTGCTGAATTTCCCCCCGCATCCTTTTGCATTTACAGCACGAACACTTCCGCCGTTTTTCACAGCGCCCGAGAACACTTTGAATCCGCTTTCCTTTAGAAGCCCAGAGAGGTCAACAAGTTCCATGCCGAATCTGACTTCAGGTTTATCGGAACCAAACCTGTCCATGGCTTCCTGATATGTCATAGTCCTTAAAGGAAGATTAATATCAACATTCATTACATCTTTCATCAGCCTTTTAACAAACTTTTCATTAATGCCAATTATGTCGCTTTCGTCTGCAAAAGACATTTCAATGTCAATCTGTGTAAATTCAGGCTGTCTGTCGGCACGGAGATCTTCATCTCTGAAACAACGAACTATCTGCATATATCTGTCGAATCCTGAAACCATCAGAAGCTGTTTAAATATCTGCGGTGATTGAGGCAAAGCATAAAACGAACCTTTGTTTACCCTACTCGGCACAAGATAGTCTCTTGCACCCTCAGGTGTGCTTTTAGTCATAAATGGAGTTTCAATATCCATAAAACCATTTTCATCAAAGAAATCCCTCGCTACTTTTACTGCTTTATGTCTTAGAATGAAATTCTTCTGAACACTCTGTCTCCTTAAATCCAGATATCTGTATTTTAGCCGCAAAAGCTCATTGGTTTTACTATTTTCACCCATATCGATAGGGGGTGTTTCAGCTTTCGACAGTATCTTCAGCTCTTCAGCTACAATTTCGATGTATCCTGTTTTCAGATTGGGATTAATGGTCTCTTTGTCTCTTTTAATAATTTCGCCTCTGACCGCTATTACATATTCATTTCTCAGGGTTTCAGCTTTATTAAATAAATCTATATTAAGTTCGCTCTTAAAAACAACCTGCATTATTCCACTTACATCACGTACATCAATGAATATAACGCCGCCAAGATTCCTTCTTTTATTAATCCATCCCATTACAGTCGCTTTGCTGCCTATATCCGAACTTGTAAATCCGGTGCATCTGCCTGTTCTTTTCATGCCTTCCATTGACTCTGACATATCAAACCACCTACACTTTCTTTTCTGTAATTCTTTTGAATATTGAATCCAGGCTTACATCCTTTTTCTCACCAGTATCCATTATTTTAATAACTGCCTTATTTTGGGAAATTTCGTCATCGCCCATAACAACTGTATATATAGTATTCTTACGGTTTGCATCCTTCATCTGCGCTTTGACGCTTCTGCCCAGTAAATCCATCTCTGTAAATATTCCGGCTTTTCTGAGCGCACATGAGAGATTTCTGGCATATGCATAAGCTTTTTCACCTACGGTAACAAAATAAATTTCCGGCCTTTCCGGTTTTCCTAATATTATTCCCCTGCTCTCAAGTTCCATGAGCAGCCTTTCGACCCCCATTGAAAAACCTATGCCCGGCACATCTTTTCCTCCGAGAGATTCTACCAGGCCGTCATATCTTCCTCCTCCGCATATTGTTCCTTGTGTGCCGACGTTTTCAGAAACAAACTCAAATACGGTCTTTGTGTAATAATCAAGACCTCTTACAATTCCTTTATTGACAGTATAGTCAATATTCATCTTGTCAAGTCCGTTCTTAAATCCTGAAAAATGCGTCGCGCATTCGCCGCACAGATTATCAGTAATAAACGGTGCATCAGCAGAAATGGCAATGCAATTTTCATTTTTACAATCAAGAAGTCTTAAAGGATTGGTTTCATATCTTTTTTTGCAGTCAGCGCACATGCCCTTAATTTTGTCCTTATAGTATTCTTTAAGTTTTATATTATACGCGGGTCTGCAGACTCTGCAGCCGATGCTGTTTATTTCAAGCGCCAGATTTCTAATGCCTAATGCACTGTAAAAGTTGCTGAGAATTGAAATAACCTCAATATCGGCATACGGCGACTTAGCACCGAATATTTCTGCGCCAAACTGATTGAATTCCCTGTATCTGCCTTTTTGAACATTTTCATATCTATATGCAGTTATCATATAAAATAATTTCACCGGCTGCGGCAGAGAAGACATGCCTTTTTCGATGTAACTTCTGACCACACCCGCAGTACCTTCGGGACGCAAGGTCAACGAACGGCCGCTTTTATCCTCAAAAGTGTACATCTCTTTTTGCACTATGTCCGTTGAATCACCGACTCCCCTGTTAAATAAATCAGTATATTCAAAAACAGGGAAACGAATTTCACCGTACCCGGCATTTTTACAGACGTTAGAAAACGCATTTTCAATATAATTCCACTTTATCATTTCACCGGGAAGTATATCTTTTGTTCCCTTGGGTAATGAAATTTTCATTATTCCCTCCAAATGGCTCCTTTTGAGCCCTCTTCTAATTCTGCAGATAATAAAAAACCGCCTCTTACAGTAATTCTGCAAGGGACGGGATTAACCCGCGGTGCCACCCTTGTTGACACATATGGTCCACTCAAATCCTTAACGCGGAATACGTGCGGCCCTACTGATTTCAACCCGCCTACTCAAAAGTGTCACTTTCAATATTTCCTCCTGAAAACGCTTTCAGTCAAGGCATCTTCTCTCTGTTGGATTCCATATATAGCTCTTCGTCATTGCTTTGCATACATTCTAATTATATAGATTGATTTTGTCAAGTTATTCTCCGTTATATGGGTTTTATGAATTTTATAGTTAATTCCCAAAGTAAGTTCCACAATGGACGAGCCGGTGGAATTTAGTCTGGGAAGGATTTTGCTGTAGAATTTAGTCTGGGAAATTTTTTAAAGGAGGAAAAAAATATGACAGACTCGTATTCTACTAAAAACAAGCATCTGACACAGGATGAACGTCTTGAGATTCAAGATTGTCTCAACCATGGTATGACATTCAACTCCATTGCCGCCAGAATTGGCAAAGACCAGACCACCATATCCAAAGAGGTAAAAAGACATATCTCAGTCAAAGTGAGCACAGTGAAAAAAACTGACAAAAACGGTAATCCAATAGTACCGGAACCTTGCCCGAAATTACTCAAAGCACCATTTGTCTGTAACTCATGCAAACACCGACATCATTATTGTAAATTCACAAAACATCTATACAGTGCAAAAACTGCACAGGATAAATACGAAGCACTGCTCAGGGAGGCCCGTGAGGGCATCCCCCTGAACAAAGATGAATTTTATGAAATCGACAGCATTGTATCAAATGGCATCAAGCAAGGACAGCATTTGTATCACATTATGCAAACCAATAATATAAGCGTTTCTAAATCCACAGTATACAGACACCTGAAACGTGGTTACCTGTCGGTCGCTTCCCTTGACTTTCCCCGTGTGGTTAAGTTCAAGGCCCGTCAGCAAAAACGCCCGGAATATGTACCAAAGGCCGCAAAGATCGGCAGAACTTACGATGATTTCCTTGCCTGTATCGAAGAAAACAACATTACTTCATGGGTTGAGATGGATACTGTCATCGGCCGGGTTGGCGGCAAGGTCATAATGACAATGGATTTCACATTCTGTAACTTTATGCTGGGTTTTCTCTTGAATGACAAAACTTCACTCGAGGTTACAGAGAAGGTGAAAACTCTTAAATCAAGACTGGTTGAAAAGGGATTCTGTTTCGGTGACATCTTTCCGCTGCTTTTAACCGACAACGGTGGTGAATTTATCAACATTTTTGCCATTGAAAACAACCAGGCGAATGAAAAAGAAACCTCGCTCTTTTTTTGCGACCCATATAGCTCCTATCAGAAACCGAAGGTTGAAAAAAACCACACTATGTTTCGAGATATTGTTCCAAAAGGTGAATCCTTCGATACTTTTTCGCAGCAAACAGTTGATATGATCTTTTCTAACATCAACAGCGTCAAGCGTAAAAGTCTTAATGGCAAAACGCCTTATGAGATGTTCTCGTTTATCTATAGTGAAGAACTTGCCGCTGTTTTTGGGATTGGGTATATTCCACCTGAGAAGGTGATCCAATCGCCCGGGTTACTAAAGCAACAGCCTGTTAATGGCAATAAAATTTAGGGGGAAATTTCCCAAAGTAAATTCCCGGACAGTGGAATTTAGTCTGAATTGCTTTAATTTCAGGCTTGTTAATCATGCAATATTTTATCTTTTAAGGCTATTTTAACACTTCAATATACTTTTCCAGGTTCGTATTGTTGAATTTGTCATACTTAATTCCACTGATTTCTCAATGTAAATTCAACATGTATCCAACTGTGGAACTTACTTTGGGAATTAACGCAGACTTATTTACCCGTTTTTACATAAAAAAACACAATTCTGCAAAAAAATATCCTGAGTGACTATTAACCCAATGA
>JAUVJE010000196.1 GCA_030592355.1 Clostridia bacterium | reverse complement strand
TAAATGCTTCAACGCGTTTTACCGACGGCGGGGAATTTGGAATGGGTGCGGAAATCGGCATAAGCACACAAATGCTTCATGCAAGGGGACCTATGGGCTTGAAAGAACTTACATCATACAAATATATCATTCAAGGCACCGGGCAAATCCGCTCCTGACAGAATGATTTCCCATAATCACCTGACTCATTTCATGCAATAACTACTGGTTTCGAACTTATTCGCCCAGTGGTTTTTTATAATTAGATGATTCAGGTTTACTTAGTTTTGCGCGATGCTGTATTTCACTTACGTATATTCATACGCGCATTCAATCCAGACCTTCAAAACATCGTCTTATGTAAAATTTCTTCTGTCAGGCATAGGGGCAGAGTGATTATTTAACCGCCAGACTTAGAATGCTTAAAACAACTAATAATGCAAAAACAGTGAAAAATCAGCGGAGGGCTGATTTTTCACCCTTCAATTCCCAGACAGTGTTGTTACATTAAAAAAACAGGAGCCGGGCTCCTGTTTTAAATATATGATATCCGGTTTTCAAACCGGATGAACCAAACGTTTTTTACGGTTGGGTTGGCTGGCCGGATGGGGCAGGTATTTCTGAAGGCGGGGGAGTTTCAATAGGTTCGCCGGTTTCGGGATCAATTTCAACTATTTCAGTATCGCCTAAATCAGGCGGCATTCCGTGTATTACACAGTATTCATCTATTATTAGTTCCCATTTCATGTCCTCTGCCATTAGCGGATATTTAAAGTCATTATCATCTTCTTCATCGTCTTTGGGTAGTAATGCCTCCTCAGGGTCAGGCATGAATGGTACATATGGAACCAGCCTTACTATACCTACTATATCTTTTCGCAGCGATGCTTCCGGACAATTCGGTGTAGCCATAAGATACCTGCCGTATGGATCTTCCTGATGGACATGTTCACCAAATGGATCAAAGCTGTCCACACAGACAGTTGCTTGCTGATGCACTTTACAAATGTCAAAATAACTAGGTTCGGTTCCTTCTATGAATATTTCGGTTCTTACGGCATCAAATGCATTTAAATGATCGGGATTGGGTTCATATCTTGGATCCAGATAACATAAGTCTGACGGAGATTTTCCTGAATAAATACAGACTTCGCGCTCAACCAGTCCTGTTAAAGGTCTTTCAAATTCCCTGGTTTCTAAATCTTCGTGTATTTTATCCATTAATGCATCCCACAGGACAACTGCTCTGTTATACTCGCCATCTCTATATCTGTTTCCTTCATCATCTGTGCGCCAGGTTCCCGGCACAAGCTCTATAGGGGCTATCCCGTTGTCGTATCCATACCATACTGCCGCAGTATAGTATGGGGTATATCCTACGAACCACTTATCAAGATAGTCGCTTGTCGTACCGGTTTTGCCTGCAACGGGCATGTATCCTTTTTCATCATCGCCGATGCTGATGGTCTGGGCTGTCCCACCATGTCTGAATTCAGTCCAGCCTGTATTTACTTCGGACATTATATCGGTCATGATATATGCCGTCTGGCTTCTGTAAACATTCTCAAATTCAGGCTGGGTTTTCAGAATTACCTCATCACGCTGGTTTTTAACTTCCGTGAAAGTATAGCCTTTTATATAAACGCCTTTATTAGCGAAGGTAGCGAATGCGTTTGCCATCTCATATGTGTTGACACCTCTCGCAAGACCGCCGGTGGCAGTAGAGACAGTAGTATCGTCGTATATGACGTCACCCCTGTCAATGCCAACGCTTTCGAGAAATGAAACCGAATTATCCCGGCCAAGCAGGGTCCAAACCTTGGCTGCTATTATGTTAATTGATGATTTAATGGCATTCCTGACGGGTGTCAAACCGTAGAATACATTAGCCTTGTAATTTTTCGGATATATGACATCGGGATTTTTCGGGTCAAGATACGACGGCACATCATCAAATACAGTTGCTGCTGTTATGAGTTCAAGCTCAAGGGCCGGACCGTAAACCGCAATAGGCTTAAAGCTGGAACCCGGTTGTCTTTCGGCTTCTGTAGCCCTGTTAAATGTCCTGCTTCCGGTTTTTTCACCGCTCCCGCCGTACATGGCTGCTATCTTGCCCGAATACTGGTCAATAACAACAACGGAACCCTGTGGTTTTTCGCCATATTTCTCAGCATCGTGGTTTAATCTTTTTCCTTCCTCGTCATATTCATTAAAATATGTTTCCTCGTCCATGAATATTTCATCTACCGAAGCTTGGATTTCAGAATCCATGGTAGTATAAATATGAAGACCGTGGTTATATACCATACGTTCGGCGGCAATTTCAGAGATTTCTTTTTCTTCCATCAGCATTAAGATAACATCATCAATTACCTGGTCAATAAAATATGAGGTCGCCTTATTGGTCTGTAAAGTTTCGTCCTTTGGTTGTATTTCAACCAAGGTATTGCGCACATCAATATGAGTATCTTCGCTGATAAATTCCAGTTCAAGCATTTTATCCAAGATATTCTTCATTCTGGCAAGTGTAGCCTCATAACCCTTTTCCGTATATGGATTATATGTAGATGGAGCATTTGGTATGCCCGCTAAAAATGCGGCTTCCGCCCATGTTATATCTTTTAACTCTTTACCGAAGTAAAGCTTTGACGCTGACTGGAATCCATAACATCCGTTTCCCATATTTACTATATTGGCATAGTGAGTAATGATTTGCTTCTTATCGAATTTCATTTCTAAAATGACGGAATTGTACAGCTCTTGAAATTTTCTTTCGAATGTTTGTTCAAATCTGTTGGTGTAGTTTTTATATACCTGCTGGGTAAGGGTACTGCCGCCTTGCTCAATTTCACCTTTGTTAATAACAAGCGCATAAACCGAACTCAGTATTCGTATTAGGTCAAAACCTCTGTGTTCGTAAAAGCGTTCGTCTTCTATGGCAACAATAGCATGCTCAAGTATTATAGGAATACCGTCGTATCCTACTATTTCACGATTAATATTATCGGAACCCGTGAGTTTCGTCACAATATTGCCCTGATTATCATATATATGCGTGGTGAGTCCTGTAGTTATCTCAAATTGTTCTTCAGATATGGTTTCAGCAGTTTCTATCCATCCGATTACCATTCCCAGACCAAGGCTTCCTACTATAACGCCAACAAGAAGAACCACTATTATCATTATCTTAAAAGTGGTTCCGAATGTATTTGTAAAGATGCTCCAAAATGAATATGTATAAGGTATCTGTTCTGTTTTGCTTGCAGGCTTATGTTTAACTTCTTTTTTCCCGTCCATTTGAACCTCTTCTTGTCCGGTGTAATTTGCCGGCTTTTTGTGGCTTAAGGGTGCTACGCCTCTTCATCTTCGGTAACGGCGGCAGTTGTGTTTTCATTGTTCATATAGCACTTGCCGTTAAAAATGGAACCTTCATCCGCTATAAAATTTGCGGCGTGAATATCGCCGTTTACTAGGCATGTTGAAGTAAGCCGGGCATAATCCCTAACGATTATATTCCCTTTGACTTTACCTGAAACCGATGTGTTATGAGCCTCGATATTACCGGAAATATAGGCTGCTTTACCTACAATAACCGCTCCATCGGCAAAAATGTTTCCCTCTACAACTCCTTCGATGCATAAAGAACTTTTAGAGAATATATCTCCCGACAAGGTCGAATTAGTTCCTATGAATGAATCAATTTTTCTTATTTTATTCGATAATCTTTTAGGCATTTTATTCCTCTCCTCCATTAATGAATGGAATTGGATTCACAGGCACATTATCAATGCGGACTTCAAAGTGAAGGTGAGGACCGGTGCTGAGGCCAGAGCTGCCGAGAAGGGCTATAATCTGACCTTTTTTAACTGTCTCGCCTTCTTTTACAAGAAGCTTTGAGGCATGTGCATATATAGTTGTTATACCTTCGCCATGGTCGACTTTTATTGAATAACCATACCCGCCGTTGTATCTGGACATGGTTACTGTCCCCGATGCGGATGCATAAATTTCATCTCCGTATGAACCGCCTATATCCGAACCGGTATGTTCTTTAAGAACATGTAGAATGGGGTGC
>JAUVJE010000028.1 GCA_030592355.1 Clostridia bacterium | reverse complement strand
GCACCTGAGTTTGAAAAGCTTCATACGCTACGCTCCTTCACCTTTTCAAACTCAACAGAAATAAGAAGAGAGCGTAAAAACTAGAAAAGGAGAGTATGATTTAGTTGTTAACTACATCATACAAGAAACTTATGCTAAAAAGCCTCATATGGAAAAATAAAGATAAAGAACCTGTTATTAATGAAGAAAAACAAAAAAACATAATTGCTGACCTTCAGCTTAACAAACTTATGTCTTTGATGTCTAAAGAACCTGTAATAAAAATGACTTCTCAAATTTTTCTTTCATCAATAACTTCTGATATTGAAAATATTAAATACAGACAATGCATATTGAAAGATTTTATATGCCGTGAAGAAATAATGGATATTCTTGAATCACTTGTTGTAAAACTTGACGAGATGAATTCCCTGCATAAAATTCTGAAATCTGAACTCAGAGTCCCGAAAGCAATGCTGAGATTAAAAAAACTCGAGCTATATTATTCAGTGATGAAAGGGCTTGAGGAAGTTTTTGCTATCGAAAAGAAATCAAATTTGTCCAAAGAATTTATTGTTATTGCTGAAGAAATCAAAACAGTCAATGAACAAAACAGACTTGAACAGCTGGAAAAGGATATCAGAGAGGCAAAGAACATTATTTCAAAGGTTAAAAGCATAGATGTCGGTGCAAACCTTGATTTCAAATCGGATGTAAGAGAGGCAATTGTTTTTTCTCTAAATGATTTTAAATATGAAAAGAGCAATATGATAGATAAAGTCATGATGAATGATTCTGATTTGTTTTCTAAAACTTCGATTGTCACTGAAATTGATATTTCCGGTTCTGCACCATTGCTTCTTGTAAAGAATGAACTTTATAAAGAATTTGAAACATTAATTAACAGCGATCTTCACATAATAGAGAACATAATAAATAATTACGAGGAAATAATAACCAGTGAAGTTCTAAAGTACCGAGACGAAATATGCTTATATTTTGGAGCTGTCAGACTATACAAATTTATGATGTCGCTGAATATGCCTGTTTCTTTTCCTGTTTCTTGCCGGCATGGAGCAGAACTTGAAAGTCTTTACAGTTTAAATATGGCATATGAGCGAATGGTATGTGAGGATAAAGAAAGATTCAAAATCATTAAAAATAATATATTTATTGGTAATTCTGAAGAAGTGATGCTTATAACCGGACCCAATAATGGTGGAAAGACCGTTTTGCTGGAGTCGCTTGCCGTTGCACAATTATTGTTCCAAAACGGTATCATGATACCGGCGTCTAATGGGAAAATGTCAGTTTACAGCAAGGTGTATTCGCATTTTCCAAAAGACGAAGATATCAGCATAAGCGCAGGCAGGCTTGGTGAAGAAGCGAACAGAATAAGCAGAATTTTAAAAAGGTCAGATAAGAACACGCTTGTTTTATTCAATGAGCCTTATATAACCACCAGCCCCACAGAAGGTCTTGATATACTGGTTTTAACCTTAATGAAATTCAAGCAGGTCGGAACAATGGTATATCTGGTAACTCATTATCTGGATATACTTGATTCTATTGACAGTAGGATAAACATTGCAAGTTATGTCTTGGAATACTCAAACGGAGTTAAAACATATAAAGCATTGAATGAAGAACCGATGGCTTACTGCCACGCCTTGGATATTGCAAGGAAATATGGCATTGATGCTGAAGGAATACTAAAACTTATTGAAAACAGGAAAGAAGAAGCTGAGGAGAAGTAAAGTGAGATTACTATATAAAAAGGATATTGTCTATCCTCCCAATAAATTAACCGGTGAAATCAAAGATGTCTTGATTCGCGATCTGCAACTTGGTAAATTGACGGATCTGCTCACTCCTGAAACCGGAGTCGGTAAAAAAACAGAAGATTTTTTAGATTTGATGACTTGCGACCCGGAAGAAATTTCATACAGACAGGAGTTAAGCAAGGACCTATTTGAAAACGACGACCTGTTTAATGATTTGAAAAAAATGCATATTTTGCTTTTGGGGCTGAATGAGATAGTTGGAGATAAGATTAGCGTCAATAGAAAAGAAATCGGTAATTATTTTATTATAATAAATTGGTTGAATCTATTCTGTTCTACTATTAATAAATTTAATGAATTATTCCAAAAACACAATGACGTTATTAAATCCGAAGCTTTAAAAAAACTAAATACTATTACAAGCGGGATTTATAAATCGGAAGAGTTTAAAGTGTTAAGAAAAAATATAAAAATCTTAACCATAGAAAATCATAATATCAGCAGTGTCAGGCTTGGTATCAATCTTGATGATTATCTAGAGCCTGTGTCTGTTAATTGTCTTGAAATAAATAATTTCTATTATAATCCGCGAAAAATTATAGATTTAAAAAGCAAGAAGGATAATAAAGTACACGGCATTGGAAAGTTTAAATACATTCCGGCCGGAAAGCGTTCGAAAACAGGTGGTGTTTATGATGAAATTAAATCTCAGGCTGTATTGGTTAACACAACACAAATACAAAGAGTTGTATCGTGTGAAATAGATATACAGTTTATTCAGGGACTGGATTACTTCTTTAAAATGTTGAATTTTAATAATAGAAGAATTATGAAAGAGTTTATTTCGAAAAGGGCAGTTGAAATAATTGAATTAACTGAAGACCTGGGATTTTTCTTGGGAGGAGTAGGCTTGGCAAGAAAACTTTCAGAGAAAGGTATGCCCGTTTGCCTTGCGGATATTTGCGACATTGAAAAACATTCGTTACAGGCAAAAGGTCTTTATAACTGTTATCTTCCTTTCTTACTGGAAAATCCGGCCAAAAAAATCGTTTCTAATGATATAAATTTTCTTAAGGGCAATGTGTTCAGTATTCTTAACGGACCTAACAAGGGAGGGAAAACTACATTCATTCAGGCATTGGCCTTAAATACAATTCTTTTTCAGCTTGGATTGTACTCAACATGTGAAAATGCGTCAATTTCGCCCTTTGATAAGATATTGACTCATTATCAAAGAGATGAAGCGAGCGACAGGACGGGCCGTCTTGTGATGGAAGCAGAATCAATGAGACTTATTTTCTCAAATGTTACGGAGGATAGTTTAGTAATTCTTAATGAACCTTATGTATCTACCAGTCCGGCAGAGGGAATGTTTCTGATAATGAACTCGCTGACGGCCATTAGGAAACTTGGATGCAGGGGTATTTTGGTAACACATTATCATAAGCTTAATGATGAAGTTGAAGAGAAGAATAAAAACTCTGAGAATAAGATATCGTTTTTGAACATGGGCATTGAAGGGAATAATGGCAGAAGGACATTTAAATTGATTAGGGGAAGGGGGGCGGTTAAGAGCTATGCAATAGATATTCTTCGCGAATATGCACCCGGTATTATTGACTGATACTTAATTAACATTAAAAAAGATTTAATATGTGTTCAGATTTCAAATATGATTTACTGTCTACGGAACATACGTTATTTTAATTGTCATAAAATATGCTGTTTTATTTCATATACGGCCTATATTGTTTGTAAATATCCAATATGGTATAATATGTACCGCATCTCAGGATGCTTGTAATTTGAAAATTTATGGAGTGGCGCAGTATTCTAGTAGGTACTGCCAATGCCAAAGACGGGCTTAAAAATCCGTTAAAGAGCATATCGATGAAGTTCCTTGGGTTGGCTTGATACGCCCAGTTTTGGGTTGATCCCGGGAGTTAAGGTTCAGGGGCACCTTGCAATGGCATGCAGGGGTCGACCCCTTTTCCGTGGAGATTCCCGTAACGTTAATGTGGCACCTTTTGGTAAATACAGGCTTACGGGAAGAAAACCTGTTCCGGAGTAATTCGGTTCAGTGTAGCTTGCCTTGAGTGGGAGCAGCGGATTCCGGACAGATTCACACGCAGTGGCCACTGCATGTGATTAATTGCTGGATGAAATTGCTTTCTGCAAAAGAGGATAGGTATTGGTAAGGCCCCGAGGAAATCTCCTAGACTGTTCACCAAGTGGAAATGTATAAAGCATTGCAGTGTGGACTAAGTGGTAATCAGGCATTACTGATGGCAACACAGTTGCTGGGGTTTTAATGGGAAACCACCGTTCCGGTGACGGGCGGCAACTCCAGGGGAAATCCAGCCTGACCTAAAGCCGCAAAATTTTCTTTACGCATTGTCACTCTATATTTTGATTTACTGAAAGTAACGAGTATTAATATAATACAAGAGGAAGAACATTGGAAGAACCCAATAAACAGAATTTCAGGAAAAAAAATGGTATAAATAAAAAAACGCGAAGTGCAGGATGGATAATAGGTGTTACTGTAGCATCTTTTGTTTTATCAGGAGGATTGCTTTTCGCATCTTCAAGCGCACTTGAAGGCGTCAGCATTTATGTGGCTATTTTAATTGTACTTTTCATAGTTATTGTAGGTATTGTATTTGATACAATCGGTATTTCTGTGGCAAGCGCCAAAGCTTCCGTTTTTCATTCAATGGCAGCAAAGAAATTGTACGGTGCGAAACAAGCTATATGGCTGGTTAATCATTCGGATAGGGTTACAAGCATATGCAATGATGTAGTGGGTGATATTTGCGGAGTTATCAGCGGCGCGGCAAGCACACTTATAATAATATCGATTATTGGCAACATTGCAAATGACCCAAAGTCTTGGCCCAGCTTAATAGTGAGCGGTGCTATAGCGGCAATCACCGTTGGAGGGAAAGCGATAGGAAAGGCAATTGCAGTTAAAAAAGGCAATAATATTGTTTACAAATCAGGAGTCATATTAAGAATTTTCAGTGGGAAAAGGAATGCCGGTGACTAAAATGCCAAACAGGTTTCTTGACAGAATTAAAAAACCTAATGATATAAAAGAAATTGACAAAACTAATTTAAAAAATCTTGCAGCAGAATTGCGGGATATTCTCATTTCCAATGTTTCAAACAACGGAGGGCATTTAGCATCTAATCTGGGAGTGGTAGAGCTGACGATTTCACTCCTGCGGGCCTTTGATTTTGAAACTGATAAAATTATCTGGGATGTAGGGCATCAATCTTATACCTACAAGATACTGACCGGGCGAATGGGAAGTTTTAATGCTATCAGAAAGAAGAACGGTTTATCAGGATTTCCCAAAAGAGATGAAAGTAATTACGACCACTTCAATACAGGTCACAGCAGTACTTCTGTATCCGCTGCGCTGGGTTATGCCCGCGCATTTAAGATAAAGGGAATAGATAGTTATTCAATTGCTGTAATAGGCGATGGAGCAATGACCGGTGGAATGGCTTTTGAAGCGCTGAATGACGCAGGGGCATCAGGAGAAAAAATAATTGTTGTGCTCAACGACAATGAAATGTCAATTACAAAAAACGTGGGGGGGTTCGCTGAGTATTTTTCAAGAATGCGTTCAAGCAGATTGTATTCTGATGCAAATTATTCTGTGAAGAAGGGAATTGAAAAAGTACCTCTTATAGGAAAATTGGTATCCAAAGGAATTCATAAGGCTAAAAGTGCTGTTAAATATCTGTTTTCAGAAAATATGCTTTTTGAAGAAATGGGATTTCATTATCTGGGCCCGGTGGATGGACATGATGTAAATAAACTCCTTAAAATTTTAAATGGTGCAAAAAAAATAAACGGTCCCGTACTTATTCATGCAGTTACCCTTAAGGGGAAGGGTTACCGAAAAGCTGAAGAAAAACCGGATATTTATCATGGCGTCGGCAAGTTCGATGTAATAAAAGGATTTGAAGAAAAGGAAAATGATACTTTTTCTTCATTATTGGGGAGTTATCTTACCGGTATGGCTTCAAATGATAATGATATAACCGTAATATGTCCTGCAGTGACGCTTGGATGCGGTTTGGTGGGATTTTCACAAAAATTCCCAAATAGATTTTTTGATGTGGGAATTGCGGAGCAGCATGCTGTAACAATGGCCGCAGGCATGTCGTGCGGAGGAATGAAGCCAATTGTAGCCGGGTATTCAACTTTTATGCAAAGAGCTTACGACCAAATGCTTCATGATGTATGTTTAATGAATTTACATGTTGTGTTTACCTTTGACAGGGCTGGGATTGTAGACAAGGACGGTGCTACACATCAAGGGGTTTATGATCTTTCGTATTTATCAAATATGCCGAATCTCAGGATATATGCCCCCTCGGATTTCAGGGGATTGCAAAAATATCTGAATACTGCCCTATATTATGAAAACGGACCCGTTGTCATAAGGTATCCCAAAGGGAAAATTAATATACCAGATTATAAAATTGAAGTTGAACCCGGCAAAAGTCGGCTTCTTAAATCAGGGAAAGACTGTACTATCTTTTCATATGGGAAGATGCTGGAAGAGTCATTAAAGGCAGCTAAAATACTTGATGAGAAGGGGATTGAATGTTCAATTGTTGATCTTGGATGCATTAAACCAATTGATATGGATGGAGTCATTCGGTTTTCACGAGGGAAAAAAGTAACGGCCTGTATAGAAGATGTAGTGATATCGGGAAGTTGCTCAATGCAAATTTCTGCACATTTATCGCAGGAACTGGGAGAAACTAAGTTTTACAGTTTCACTTTGGGAGAAAATTTTAATTCTGAGGGAGATGCCTCTGAAATTCTACATGATGCAGGTCTTAGCGGCGAACAGGTTGCTGAATCACTGTTAAGCGTGCTGAAATAAGAATCAATTCTGAAATATTTAATAGATTTCATGATATAATAAAAAAAACCTTTTTGGGGGAGTAATGGCTAAAAGAAAAGCAATAAAAGAGAAATTCAACAAAAGGATAATCCCTTTAATGCTTTTAATGGCAGTGCCTTTGATAATGTATTATCAAAGAATTGCATATGATAAGGTCATCACCAATCCATATTATGTCACTGCGGAAAGCTATGCGGATCTTTTCTCATTTTATAAAACAATTGCAATCTATATTGTTGCGATTTTGTGTGTTGTATTTTATTTTCTTTATACAAAAAAGAGAGATATTATTCTGAAAAAAGAGAGAATCAAGTATTACATTCCTTTAGCTGTTTATTCGCTGTTTATAATTATATCCACTATTTTATCCATATATCCTAAAGTTGCTATTTTCGGAATTTATGAAAGATACGAAGGAGCCCTTGCTTTACTTTCATATATAATCATTATGATATATGCAATTGAAATTGTCAGGAATGACACCGATATGAAGTATATTTTTTCCGCATTTCTCGGAATGGTTTTTATAGTTTCGCTAATCGGAAGTCTCCAGTACTTTGTCGTGGATATATTTAGCTTCCGTTTCATGCAGTGGATTGTTGGAATTCCAGAAGAATCGATGATTAATGCACATTTTGATAATTGGGCATATGGTACATTGTATAATCCCAATAACGTAGGGCAATTTGCAGCATTAACAGCACCAATTACTGCCGGATTAATACTCGCTTTTAAAACAATAAAAGGGAAAATATTCGCAGGTATTGTATTAGCGCTGAGTATTTTAGTGGGAATATCATGTAGATCTGCGAATTTTATAGCTGGAATTGCCGCGGCGGCATTGATGTTTTCCATTTTATACGCCGCGCATTTTATTCCGCGTAACAAAAAGTTGAAAATAGCGCTTTTTGTAATGATTGGCATTGTTTTCTTAGGGGTGTTTGCCTTTAGTGGTAAAATTTGGAACAAGATAAGTCAAACTAGATTTATTAATGCTGAACTGGAATCGTTTAAACCCGAAGAAGACGATATATATTTTGAGAATATTATAGTCTCTGATGATACTGTAAAGTTTATTACTTCCCAAGGCGAATTTAACTTGATTTACACAGAAAGAGGAATGTCATTCTGTGATTCAGAGAAGAATTTTATTGATTATTCTCAAAAAGGAAATAGTATAAAGTTTACTAATGAACCTTATGCATCTCAGTGGGCTATTAAAATTACTTCGGATTATACCCTTGATGTAATTGCAAAGAGAGCCTCTGGATATGCACAAATCGCAATAGTTTTTAATGAAGAAAGATTTCTCGGGATACGTGGTACAGGGGGGAAAATACTTCATGATATCATGGAAAATCAGATGCCTGAAAAATGGAGGGGGCTAGAAACGATGGCTTCGCGAAGAGGTTATCTGTGGATAGTTACAATGTCAAGGTTAGACGATGTTTTCTTTTATGGAGCAGGACCGGATAATTTTCTTTACTGGTTTGAGCAAAATGATGTTGTAGGAAAAGTGAATTTTCTTCACACAACCAGCATTCTTGCAGATAAACCACACAACTGGTATCTTCAAATCGCCAGTCAAACAGGGGTTATTAGTCTCATGGCATTCCTGGTAATGATGGGAACTTATATTGTAACGACATTAAAGGTTTTGGGCCTTAGAAGAAAGAAAATGTACTATGAATTTATTTCATCGGGTATTTTATGTGGTGTTTTAGGGTTTATGACAGCTTCAATATTTGTTGACAGCAATGTTGGCGTTACGCCCATATTCTTTGCAGTTCTGGGAATCGGCATTGTTTCAAATGAGCATTTAAAACAAATCAGAATCAAGGACAGAAATCTAAAAAATAGCAGTAAACTCCGGTCAAGGTCTAAATAATTTTATAGTTTTAAGTTCTTTTGTCATGTTTACAAGAAATGAATTAATCATTGGGTCATGCGAAATCATATGTGCAGTTTTTAGTACCATAAGACGGAAAAGCCCCCTTGTATAAATTCCCTCAATATCTGTCAGCAACAGGGGACATGTCCCATAGGCCCTGGGATCAAATTCAACAGAAATCCCTCCGGTTTCACCGGTAAAGGGAAAAAGAGGAAATATTCTGCATGCCAGGGGTCTCGTATGCCTGTCGCAGGTTCCATTGCATCTTAGTAATTTCACTTTATATCCCTGGATTTCGATATTGGAATCCGTAATTATAAAGTCGTTGTTTGTTTTTGCCAGATATTCTTCTTCATATGGAAACAAAAGCATGCCAAGTCCGTTTTCATTGCAGCATGCCGATGAGCAGAGTGCCCCGCAGTCAAACATCATCGGAGTACGGGTTTCAAGCAGCATGTAAGCCCTTGTATATAAATTTATATAATCTGACATATTTACATCCATTTGGTTATTAATACAATAGTAGCATATAAGACTGTTCTTTTGCACACAAGGTGATTTTGTGTTAAAATTTTCTTAAGCTAATAAAATTATGATAATAGAGTTTATTCAGGTACTGACAAAGGAAGTGCAGCTATGACTAAGAAAGTACAAACTGATGAATATGCGAAGAAAAAAGCTATAAAACTGGTGGTTCTTCATATACGGAAAAAGAATGAAGAAGCCGGGGAAGAAGCACATGAACTCGATAATTGGTTTATCGAAATGGACAAATTGATTGCTTTGCCTGAGGAAGAATTTGATATCCATAAGTATTATGATATGCGCAGACAATTAAATGACCATATTGATTGTATTTATGATGTTAACCTAAGGTATAAATTGAGGGATTCTTGGATCAGCTTTGGAAAAGCTCTTGATAAAAAAGCAAAAAAACAGATTTAACATATAGTGGATTGGGGGCTTCATGAAAAGTGGTTATAGTTTTATCGGAAGAACAGCAAGAATCATATTTGTTGTTTTCATGATAACATTTTTTGCTGAAAAAGTTTATGCAGTAGAACTCGCATCAACTATTTACGATGATGTTCTGGCCTCTGTCTATAATATTATACTTACAATAATAGTTGTATTTCTTTGTTTGGGAATTTTGACATATATTTATATTAAAAATAACAATAAGCAAATAAAAGAAATAGTAGGCGAGGAACTATATGGCAAACTGTATAAATTCAGAAAAACAGAAAATGCTTTCAGCAAAGCATTAAATGATGCAGGAAAAGGAGTTGTAATACTATTAAAAATAAGTAATATTGATTTCCTCAAAGAATTATACGGTAATAAAAGTGTTGAGAACTATGTCGCAAAAATCGGTAAAAAGTTAAAGACTGAATTGCCGGAGGGATTTATATTCGGGCGAATAACCATCAGTGATTTTCTGATATATTCTGTAGAAGAAAAAGGTGATTCAATTCTCCGGAACGAAGTTGTTGATATATATAATTCTATGAAAGAAGCGATTACTCTCAATAAAATGCGTATAAACAGCAACTTTAATATGGGCGTGTCAATAATGACCGGAGGGCATAGAATCAAACGTGAAATACTTAGAAGGGCCACAATTGCCATGTGGTATTCCAAAAGACAGGCTCCCAATAGATTTAGATATTATTCGGCTGAAATTGATGAAAAATTTATCATTGAAGAGGAAATTCTAAAAGAAATGAAACGTGCATTGGTTCAAGAAGAATTTGAGTTGTATTATCAGCCAATCATTAACAGCGAAGACGGTAGTATTTATGGGGTAGAAGCGCTTATCAGGTGGAATCATCCTGAAAAGGGAATACTCAAACCTAACTATTTCTTACAGGAAGCTGAAAAAAACGAACTGATAATTGACATCGGATATTGGGTAATAGAACGTGCTTTTCGCGATTATAATACAATGCTCAACAGATTTGACAACGATAAAGTAGAAAATATAAAATTGTCAATAAACATATCTCCAAACCAATTCAAGGATAAATATTTAGTCGAGAATCTAAAAAATTATATTATCAAGTATAATATGAATCCAGAAAATGTAGTTTTGGAAATTACAGAACAAGTATATATTCAAGAAACATTAAGGGTCAATGAACTATTAAGAAATATTAAAAAATTAGGATGCAAAATCGCCTTTGATGATTTCGGTATAGAATATTCAACATTATCGAAACTGCAGGACCTGAATTTCGATGTTTTGAAAATTGACCGCCAGTTTATTCTTGGAATTCCTGAAGACCAGGTAAGCGTGGCCATTGTTAAAATGCTTACATCACTTGCTGAGATCACAAATAAGCAATTGATAGCCGAGGGGGTCGATAGTGAAGAACAATTAAAAAATCTAAAAGAATATGGATGTAATACAATACAAGGCTACTATTATTCTCAAGCACTGAGCATTGATAATCTTCTAAGTGATATATATGAGAGAAATATAAAAAATGAGTTTTTGAATCCGGATAATTATAAAAAAAATAGTAATTTTTACGGAGAAAAAAAAGCAATTGAAATGTCATCGGTTCACACTTCGCAATTCGAGCAATTCTTCTCAAAAAACGAGGTGCCTGTAAGTATTAATAGACTAATTGAAGATAAATACACAGGAAAAGACGATATTACACTTGTTGCAGTGAACAATCGCTTTAAAGAAAAATTTTATGTTGCAGGCGAATCACTTATTGGCAGAAAGAGAGCTGCAGTGTATCCGGGTATTAATAATATTCAGATGAGTGAAATTTCTAAAAAGGTCAGAGCGGGAGATAATGTAAGATTTCCTTATTTTTACCATGAACGCAGCGGATTGTCGTATGACTTGTCTGTAATTACATTGAATGATAATAAATTTGCCATTGTTTTTTTAGAAATTTCGGAAAACAGCAGTACGCTTAACAAATTGAAGAGGACTAAAAGAAACCTTGAAGAAATTAAGTATATGCTTGACATCTCACTTACGGTTGGTAGCATTGATGTCTGGGAATATAATATTGAGAAACACAAATTAAATATGATATGGCATGATAGAGATATAAATAGAACAAGCTATATGGATGAATACTCATTAGATGAGTATATTGACTGGGTGCATCCCGATGAACAAGGAAGATTCAGACGGGAGTTTATGAATTCCATAATTAAGACAAAGGGTAGAAAATTTGACCCAGAAGCTAAATTCAGTATCGATTACAGGATTAAACCACCTCATAAAGATAAGTGGAGTTGGGTAAATACAAATTTGCATATTATAAAGTACACAGGAGACAATCCTGAAACCGCTGCGGCTGTGAATATTGATATAACCCAGAGAAAAAAATATGAAGATACCATTAAGCATCAGCTTCTTCACGATAGTCTGACTGGTTTGTTGAACAGAGAAGGTTTAAAAAATGAACTTTTAATGAAACTTACCGGCAGTGAAAAATGTGCTGTCGCGTTTTTGGATCTTGATGATTTTAAGCGTGTAAATGATTTTGCCGGACATGGAGAGGGCAATAAGTCGTTAAAACAAATATCAGATAAATTATTGGATAATCTTCCGCCCGGAGGCATAGCCGCAAGATTATCAGGGGACGAATTTCTTATTGCTTTTGATTTGAAAACCATGCATGGGCTAAAAAGCACAGCTGAAAGAATATTGAAAAAAATTATTACAATTGCGGCAGGCGAAAATAAAATTACCGCCAGTATGGGTATTTCGATATATCCTGAGCATTCTGAAAAAATCTCGGAATTAATGACATTGGCTGATAAAGCAATGTACAAAGCCAAGAAAGACGGGAAAAATAGATTTACTATTCATAATCCGGAATAGTAAGATTTTTAAGAAAATTCTCAGATTCTTTTATATGCTGCCTTACGGATGATTCAGAAGGTCCGCCTGCGACGTTTCTTTTGTTAATGCAGGATTCCAGGGATATGAATTCATAAATATCGTTTTCAATTAAGGTGGAATACTTTCTATACTCGTTGAGGTTCATCGCGTCAAGGGTAATTTCGGAACCAATGCAATAAGAAACGATTTTACCTGTTATCTCATGTGCCGTTCTAAAAGGAATACCTTTAATTACCAGATAGTCAGCTAAATCAGTGGCATTGGTAAAGCCTTCGCCTGCGGAAGCATACATATTGTCTTTGTTAAAAGACATGGCTCCAAGCATTGAATCAAAAACAGGAAGACATAGTTTAACAGTATCAATGGAATCGAAAAGTGCTGGTTTATCCTCCTGCATGTCTTTGTTATATGCCAAAGGCAGGGATTTCATAATAGTAAGAATAGCCATAAGGTTACCGTAAACTCTGCCGGTCTTGCCGCGAACCAATTCAGCAATGTCAGGATTTTTTTTCTGAGGCATAATGGAACTGCCGGTACTATAGGCGTCGTCTTGTTCGGCAAAAGCAAATTGTACGGTATTCCATAGAATAATCTCTTCGCAAAGACGTGAAAGATGCATCATTATAATTGATAAATCGGCACAGATTTCTATGACGAAATCTCTGTCACTGACAGAATCAATGCTATTTGCAGTAATTGAATTGAAATTAAGTTCCTCGGCAACAAATTGCCTGTCAAGGGGAAAGCCGGTTCCGGCAAGGGCACAGGCGCCTAAAGGCATTATATTTATCCTTTTCAGAGCATCCATAAGACGTTCGGTGTCACGGCGGAACATTTCAAAATAAGCCATAATATGATGAGCAAGTGTTATTGGCTGGGCAGGTTGCATATGAGTAAAGCCAGGCATAATTGCAGAAGTGCCGGAGTCTGCAATATTAAGAATAGTGCCGCATAACCCGGATAAGAGCTGAATGACCATAGAAACTTCTTCTCGAAGATACATTCTGATATCAAGAGCCACCTGGTCATTTCTGCTTCGTGCCGTATGCAGTTTTTTGCCGGTATCTCCTATTTTATCAATTAAAATCTTTTCAATATTCATATGAATATCTTCCGCATCATTATTGAATTTAATTTTTTTTTCTTTGATGTCAGTAAGTATTTCCAAAAGACCATTTGTAATCAATGAACATTCATCGTCACTGAGAATGCCGATTTTATTCAACATTCTGGCATGTGCCGTACTGCCGGCTATATCGTGTTTGAATAACCGTTTATCAAAGGAAATGGACGAATTAAAATCATTCGCCCATATATCTGTATCTTTACTGAAACGTCCGCCCCATAATTTCATTATATTTTCCCTTTAAGTTTTTCATCCTTCAACGCCTTGACTTTTAATGGAAGTCCAAAAAGATTAATAAACCCTTCTGCGTCGCTCTGATTATATATCTCATCCTCGCCGAATGTCGATAGCTCTTCGTCATGAAGTGAATATTCTGAGAATGTACCGGCGGAAATAATATTGCCTTTATAGAGTTTCATTTTAACTGTGCCGGTGACTGTCTTTTGTGTTTCATCTACGAAAGCCGAAATTGCCTCCCTTAAAGGAGTAAACCATTGGCCGTTATAAACCAAATCAGCGAATTTCTTTGAAATAATTTCTTTATAGTGATATGTTTCCCTGTCAAGACAAAGATATTCCAGTTCATTATGAGCATAAAAGAGAATAGAGCCGCCCGGTGTTTCATAAATGCCTCTTGATTTCATCCCGACAAGCCTGTTTTCAGTAATATCTACTATTCCAACACCATTTCGGCCGCCTATGACATTTAGTTTTTCCAACAACGGGACGCCGTTTAGCTTTTCACCATTCAATGCAACGGGAATTCCACTTTCAAATGAAACTTCCACGTATTCCGGTTTATCCGGCGCATTTTCTGGAGAAACTCCGAGTTTAAGTATTGTATCCAAATCCGGTTCATTTTCAGGATTCTCAAGCTCACAACCCTCATGGCTAAGATGCCAGATGTTACGGTCCCTGCTGTAATTATCTTTTTTTGTTACAGGAATCGGTATATTTCTTTCATTTGCATAGTCAACTGCATCATCTCGGGATTTAATGTCCCAGATCCTCCAGGGTGCTATAATCTTCATATGAGGAGCAAGAGCTTTGATGGTCAATTCAAAACGCACCTGATCGTTTCCTTTGCCGGTGCAGCCGTGTACGATTGCAGTACAATTTTCCATAAGGGCTATTTCGACAAGGCGTTTTGCTATAATAGGTCTTGCAAACGATGTTCCAAGGAGATACTTATTTTCATAAACGGAACCTGCCTTTAGGGTAGGGAATATATAATCGTTTATGAATTCTTCTCTGAGATCCTCTATATAGAGTTTTACGGCACCTGAATTTTCTGCTTTTTCATACAGTGAATCAAGTTCTTCTTCCTGGCCTAGGTCGGCTGCCATGGCTACGACATCACATTCATAGTTTTCTTTTAACCATGGTATGATGATTGATGTATCCAGGCCTCCTGAATATGCTAATAAAAATTTTTCTTTTCCAGACATGCTAATTCCTCCACAGGTATGCTAAAATATATTGTAAGCATTATACATGATAATGTATAAATATGCAACAAAATTTTTAATTATTCATTTTATGGAGAATTTATGATAATTTTAGGCATAGATCCAGGGTATGCGATAGTGGGATATGGTGTGTTGAATTATAAAGACGGTAGGTTTACCGTACTTGAGTATGGTTCTATAATAACGAAGGCAGGAACTGATTTTTCCGGAAGACTGCTTAAGATTCACAGAGGAATGGAAGAATTAATTAAAAGACATTCGCCTGATTCTGTTGCCGTAGAAGAATTGTTTTTCAATAAAAACACAAAGACTGCTATGAAAGTAAGCCAAGCCAGGGGGGTTATTCTGCTTGCAGGTGCACTTAACGGAATTGATGTTTTTGAATATACTCCTCTTCAGGTGAAACAGGCAGTCTGCGGATATGGCAGGGCTGATAAAAATCAAGTTCAGCAGATGGTAAAACTTTTACTGAATCTTGAAAAAATCCCCAAACCGGATGATACGGCGGACGCT
>JAUVJE010000083.1 GCA_030592355.1 Clostridia bacterium | reverse complement strand
GTTACACTTTCAGGACTATTTATTGCAGCGATCGTAGGTATTATTCTCAATAAAGTGTTACCTAAAGACATTTAAGACAATATACCAGGCATAAAAACTTATCTGTAGTATAAACCCGGGGTCTGCAAAGGCTCCGGGCTTATTCAATCTAAATGATTTAATGGAAAGCGGTGTGAATATATCGGCGGGTGTTTATATTAAATTGCCTGTTAACAATTAATGGTTTATTATAAACTTGAAAAACAACTGAATGGAGGGAAAATTGCCGAGGATAATTTCCGGAACAGCAGGAGGCATTATACTTGATACGCCGCAGGGAATGAAAACCCGGCCTACATCAGATCGGGCCAAGGAGGCGTTATTTAGCATACTGGGGAATATTTATTGCGGCGGAGCTGTTTTAGATTTGTTTTCGGGAACGGGATCCCTGGGGCTTGAAAGTTTGTCGAGAGGTGCCGTTTCCTGTATATTTATTGATCAAGATAAAAAAGCCGTGGATGTTATAAAGATGAACACCGAAAAGTGCGGTCTTTATCATGAGGTGGGTGTGTTATGCATGGATGTACTAAAAGCATTGAATTCTGCAGATGTTTTAAAATACAAATATTCATGCATATTCATGGATCCCCCATATGGTAAAAAATTGCTTATGGGCACGATTGAAAAAATAAGTGAAAATGATATAATTAAAAAAAAGGGTATACTTGTTGTTGAACACAGCGCTTTGGAAGTTCCACCAAAGGAAATTGCCGGATTTGTTTGTGTAGACAGAAGAAAGTATGGAACTGTTAATTTCAGCTTTTACAGGCCGACAGAGTATTTTAAGGAATCAGGAGAAATATCATGAGAACATGGATATGTCCGGGCAGTTTTGACCCGGTTACATCAGGACATTTGGATATAATAAAAAGGGCGGCCGGAATGTGCGATAAGCTAATTGTCGCAGTTGGGGTAAATTATAAAAAGAAACCTTTTTTCTCAGCAGAAGAAAGAAAAAGCATGCTTGAAAAAGCTACAGAAGATATTTCTAATCTTGAAATCGTAATTTTTTCAGGTCTTCTTATTGACTATGCGAGAGAAAAACATGCAGTTGCCATTGTAAAGGGATTAAGAGCGGTTTCAGATTTTGAATATGAACTACAAATGGCATTGCTAAATAAAAGACTTGATGAGAGTATCGAGACTATATTTTTAATGACAAATATTAATTATTCATTTCTCAGCAGTAGGGCGGTCAGAGAACTTGCTGCAAACAGTGGTAGTATTGAAGGGCTTGTTCCTGATGAAGTACTTGAGGATATAAAACGTAAATTCGGTAAAGGCGGTAAATGAGATGGTTGTATATGAACGGCTGGATTCTATAGAGAGACTTTTGGAAGATGCGAAAAAATTGCCTTTCTCGTCTAAAGTTATGATAGATGCAGACGAATTGGGATTATTGTTAAAAGAGATTAAAGTCAGCCTGCCGGAAGAATTGAAACAGGCAAAGTGGATCAACCTGGAACGCAAGAAAATTATCACTGATGCCCATGTTGAAGCCGATGATATAATTACGGAAGCTCAGGATAAGCTGGATGAGCACGAACTTGTGGAATTGGCTAAGAAAAAAGCCGCCGGTATAATAGAAAAGGCAAATGCAGATTCCGATGAGATTAGGAATAAGGCTGAGGAAGCTGCAGAAACAATTAGAAATGCTGCACTTGATTATACTGATGGAATTCTTTTGGAAATTCAGAAAAATCTAGACGGATTCATAGATACTATAAATAATAATCGACAAGAACTAAAATAACACAGGCTTAAAACATATCATCAGCAACAATACGAATGAACCATATCCAAGAAACCTTCCCGAAAGGTTTTTTGGTTTTTAATTTTATAGTGCAATAACACCCGAATATTTTGGTATAATGACGATAATGATAAATTATGAAGATAATAGTGCGAAATTCGCAGATTATATTAGAAACATTAATTCAGATACCCATCCGGGATACATGGTAAAGACTTTCGGATGCCAGATGAATGAAAGCGACAGCGAAAAAATTGCAGGGTTGCTTGAAACCATGGGCTATATTTCCGTTGACAGCGAAGATAAAAGCAACTTTATTATATTTAATACTTGTTGTGTAAGAGAAAGCGCTGAGCAAAAATTATTTGGTCATTTAGGTGAAATGAAAAAATTAAAGGCCGGGAACAACAACCTGGTCATTGCGGTCTGCGGATGTATGATGCAGCAGGAGGGGATGGCCGCTAAAGTGAAAAAAAGCTATCCTTATGCAGATATAGTATTTGGATCAAACAGTATGCATTTATTGCCAAAGCTTCTACACGGTGTATTGACCGAACACAGGCGTCAAATCAGCGTGTTTGAAACAGCGGGCGACATCGTGGAGGGAATCCCGATTGTCCGTACCAGCTCAGTCAAGGCTTATGTTCCAATAATGCACGGGTGCAATAATTTTTGTTCTTATTGTATAGTACCATATGTCAGGGGGAGAGAAAGAAGCCGGAAACCTAATGATATAATCAAAGAAATAGAGCAACTTGCATCTTCCGGGACAAAGGAAATAATGCTTCTGGGTCAAAATGTCAATTCCTACGACGGAGGCGTTAGTTTTGCCCAACTTCTAAAAAGCACTGGAGAGTGCGAAGGCATAGAACGAATAAGGTTTATGACGAGTCATCCCAAGGATATGGGGATTGATCTCATTGAAGCAATAAGAGACATTCCCCGCGTTTGCAGGCATTTGCATCTTCCTCTTCAATCAGGCAGTTCGCGGTTACTTGCAAAAATGAATCGGAATTACACTAGGGACGAATATATAAAAACACTGGAAACAGTAAAAAAAATGATTCCGGGTATTGGCTTAAGCACGGATTTGATAGTAGGATTTCCAGGTGAAACTGAGGAAGATTTCCTTGAAACGCTAGATGTATTGGGGAAAATTCGTTTTGATTTTGCATTTACGTTCATTTACTCTAAGCGAAAAGGAACACCAGCTGCTATTATGGATGATGAAGTGCCTGATGAAATAAAACACGAAAGATTTAACAGGCTTCTCGAGGTGCAGAATAAAATTACATTGGAACAGAACAAAAAAAATATAGGCATGATTGAAACTGTTATGATAGAGGGTGAAAGCAAGACTAAGGCCGGTATTACAACAGGTAGGACAGAATCAAATAAAATTGTTAACTTCATTGCGGCCGGCGGGATGCCCGGTGATTTTGCCCAAATATATATAACCGATGCCAAAACATGGCATCTAGAAGGAGAATTTAAAAGTTGGAAGTAATTAAAAAAGCAAAAGAATTGGCGGAAGAAATTGTAAAAACACCTGAATACAAGATGATGAATACATCGCAGGAAGCTGTAGCTAATGATGAAGAAGGTTCAGCTCTTCTACAGGATATGGAACTTCTTCAGCAGGAATACATGAAGAGTGCGCAAGAAGGGGAATCAGAAGAAGAGTTAAAGATGCTTGAGGATATTCTGCAGAGCAAGCATGAAGAACTTATGGGTTATGAACCTACGGCCCATATGATTAAATCAAAGGCAACATTTGACAGGCTTATAAAGTTAATAAATAATGAAATTACATCAGGAATAACAGGATGCGCAGCAGATGACTGCGCCGGCTGCAGCGGATGTAACTAGGGAAGTGTGACATTGGCAGAATATACCCCGATGATGAAACAATACTTTGAGATTAAAGAGAGATATGGCGACTGTATACTTTTTTACAGGCTCGGGGATTTTTATGAAATGTTTTTCGACGATGCCCTGGAGGCTTCTAAGGCTCTGGGTATCACATTAACAGGGCGTAACTGCGGGATGAAGGAAAAGGCGCCTATGTGCGGCGTGCCCCACCACAGTTCTGAGAGTTATATTGCAAAACTGATAAAACTGGGATACAAGGTCGCCATCTGCGAACAGATTGGCGACCCCAAATCTGCCATCGGCATAGTGAAAAGGGATGTAGTGCGGGTTATTACCCCCGGAACAATTACCGAAGAATCTATGCTAAATGAGAAGCGTAATAACTATCTTTTGGCTGTGTTTGCAGAGGGGGCATGTTTCGGCATAGCTGCCTGTGATATTTCAACAGGAGACTTCCATTCTGCCCAGATTACCTGGGGAGATACATTTTCAAAGCTTCTGGATGAAATAGTAAAATTTAATCCTGTAGAAATAGTGATGTCAGGAGAGTTGGGAGAAAAGCTTGAGGTGATTCTGAGGGAAAAGTCAGGAGCTTATATTTCACTTAAGGATAACGGATATTTTAATATTGATGACAACAGGCGGTATCTGGAGGGCAGGGTAAATCCAGGTGCCTTCAAAGAATATGATATATGGATAAGAGCTGCGGCAGGACTTTTACGATATGTATCTGAAACCAGAAAAGCTTCTCTTGACCATATAAGGGAAGTAGATTTGTATGTCCCCGAAAAATTTCTGATGCTTGATTCCACGGCACGTAGAAACCTGGAGATTACTTCAAATATTTCCGATGGCAAGAAATTCGGTACTCTTTTATGGGTGTTGGACAAGACGGTTACAAGCATGGGCGCCAGAATGCTAAGGAGATGGCTTGAACAACCTCTGATGGATATAAATGATATAAACAGGCGTCTTGATGCAGTAGGCGAAATAAAAGATAAGTTTATGATGAGGATGGATATCTTCGAATTGCTGAAGAATGTCTATGACATGGAGCGCCTTACTTCAAAACTTATAATGGGAAGTATAAATGGAAGGGACCTTATCGCCCTGAAAACTTCAATTGACCAGCTTCCGCATATTGTTGAAATAATTAGTCAGGCTGAGTCACTTGCCATTAGGATCATTAGAGACGACATAGACAGCATGGGTGAAGTCAGCAGACTGATAGGCGAAGCGATTGTCGACCAACCTCCCCTAAGTGTTAAAGAGGGCGGCATTATAAGGGATGGCTTTAATGAGAGGGTTGACGAGTTAAGAGAGGACGCAGGCGGTGGGAAAAAATGGCTTTTGGAATTTGAAGCGTCTGAGAAAGAAAAAACCGGGATTAAATCACTTAAAGTTGGATTTAATAAGGTTTTCGGATACTACATAGACATCACGAAATCATATTTTGACCTTGTGCCGGAAACATATGTAAGGAAGCAAACCCTGGTTAATAGCGAAAGATATATTACAGAAGAATTGAAACAGAAGGAAACGGCTATACTGGGGGCGGAAGAAAAACTCATACGCCTGGAATACAGTCTCTTTACTGAAATACGGGAGCGAATTGCATCTTTTGGGAAAGAGCTGCAGAAAACATCTGCGGCTTTGTGCAGGCTGGATGCTTTTTGCGCAATGGCAGAGGTTGCCGACAGGGAAAAGTATACGCGGCCTGAATTAACGGAAGATTCTGTAACAAAGATTGAAAGCGGAAGGCACCCCGTTGTAGAAAAAATGCCAAGTTGCGACGGTTTTATTCCGAATGATTCCTATTTAGACAATACTGAAAACCGTGTATCTATAATCACAGGACCAAATATGGCCGGAAAATCAACTTATATGCGGCAAACCGCCCTTATAACATTGTTGGCTCAAACGGGAAGCTATATTCCTGCAAATAGTGCGGTAATTGGAGTTGCTGACAGAATTTTTACTAGAATCGGCGCATCGGATAATCTTGCAGGGGGTCAAAGTACATTCATGCTTGAGATGAGCGAAGTTGCGGATATTCTAAAAAATGCAACTGACAAAAGCTTGCTTATACTGGATGAGATAGGCAGAGGCACAAGCACATTCGATGGTCTCGCCATAGCTTGGTCAGTTATAGAATATATTTGTAAAAAGAAAAATTGCAGAACGCTTTTTTCCACACATTATCATGAACTTACGGAACTTGAGGGAAACCTTGAAGGTGTAAAAAATTATAGAATAACCGCGGAGAAAAAAGGGAAAGATATAATTTTCCTCAGAAAAGTTATCAGAGGCAGCGCCGACGAAAGTTATGGAATTCAGGTAGCTCACCTCGCAGGGGTGCCGGAGGGAGTTGTAAACAGAGCTGCGGAAATTCTCGAGGAACTCGAAAGCAATGACATTGGTAAAAGAAAAAGAATTAAAAGGGGCATTGAACTGGAAGGACAGATGAGCATAATGGATTATAACAGCAGAAAAGAGAGCGAGGAATATGTTATCAATAATCTAAAAGGACTTGACACCCAGAATCTGACACCGCTTGAGGCTCTGAATAAATTGTTTGATATGAAGAATAAACTGCAGTAGGTGGATAATGGACAAAATTATTATATTAGATGAGAATACATCCAATCAAATAGCTGCGGGTGAAGTGATTGAAAGACCTGCCTCTGTGGTGAAGGAGCTTGTTGAAAACTCTATTGATGCGGGTGCTGATACTATAAAAATCGAAATTTCCAAGGGTGGAATATCACTTATTAAGGTTACCGATAACGGAAGGGGAATACCGGCTGATGATGTTGAGATGGCCTTTGAGCGCCATGGAACCAGCAAGCTTAGAAATGCCGGGGATCTTTTGGGTATCAGAACTATGGGATTCAGGGGAGAAGCCCTGCCCAGTATTGCCAGTATTTCAAAAGTGGATTTAAATACAAGCACCGGGGACAACGGCGTCCGTATAATAATCACCGGAGGAAATATCGACGGAAAGCAAAAATCTTCAAGGGAGCAAGGAACAACAATTACAGTCAGGAATCTCTTTTTCAACACTCCTGCCCGATATAAGTTTCTTAAAAATGATTCAACAGAGGCGAGGTATTGCACGGATATAATATCCCGTCTTGCTCTTGCCCATACCAAAGTGAGTTTCAGATATTTCTCCAATGGTGTTGAAATACTGAGAACCCCGGGGGATGGGAATCTTAAGAATGCCGTATTCTGCGTTTATGGAAGGGAAATCTCATCAAATCTATATGAAATCAACTACGAAGACGAGATATTTATGATATGGGGTTTTATAGGCAATCGGTCGGCAACCAGAGGCAACAGGCAAAATCAGACAACATTTATAAACGGAAGATATATTAAGAGCGCAAGGGTATCCGCAGCAGTTGAAAAAGCATATGAAACGGAAATAATGAAAGGCAAATTCCCGTTTTTCATAATAAATATTGCCCTCGATCCCAAGCTGGTGGATGTAAATGTTCATCCTGCAAAATCAGAGGTAAGGTTCGCCAAAGGCAATGAAGTCTTCTCAGCGGTTCATTCTGCAGTTAAAGCTGCCCTTAACATAAACAGGGGTATTGTGGCAGGAGCTGTGAAACAGGCGCATATTAAAAGAGAAATCGATTATGGGGAGGTAAGGCCCGGCACCGAAAATGCGACATTCTTCTCTGATTCCAATGATAATACAAGTATTAACCCAGAGACATCCCGTATCCTTCATGAGAGTTTCATGGATGTAAAAGATGCATTTTACGGGATGAAGGAAGAGACTGAAACTACACCTGTTGTAAAAGATGAGCCATTTAAAACCGGATTTAATATTGATGTCCTTGATAAAGGGAAATTCTTCGGTATACTATTTAATACGTTTATTATGCTTGGAATCGATGAATTTGAAATAATTTTAATTGACCAGCATGCAGCTCATGAGAGAATAACATATGAATCCCTTCTAAGAAGATTTAAAAACCGCGAGTTGAATTCACAGATGCTTCTGGCTCCGCAGGTCATTGGTTTAGAACCTTCGGAAGCGATAATAGCTGAAGAAAGTGGCAAATTGTTGAATGATTTGGGCTTTGAATTTGATTTTATTGGGGCAAAAGATATCGCCTTAAGGGCGGTTCCTGCTGAAATTATTGAAAAAGATGCAGAAGAAGTTTTCAGAGGTGCAGTTCTGGCTATTGCGGAAAATTCAAATACAGAGCATATGCTGATGGAAAAAGAAGCAATTTATACCATGGCATGCAAAAGTTCGATTAAAGCTAATACGGTATTAACTGAACTAGAAGCCAATACGCTGATTGAAAGATTAAAAAGCCTTGATAATCCATATACATGCCCCCATGGAAGGCCTGTTATTATTAAACTTACACGCCGGGAACTTGAGAAGCTGTTTAAGAGGATTGTATAATGAATAAAGTAATTGTTATTACAGGACCTACCGCATCAGGGAAAACAGCGGTTTCCATACAACTGGCCGGGAAACTTGAAGGTGAAATCATAAATGCTGATTCAATGCAAATATACAAGCGGTGTGATATTGGCAGTGCAAAACCCCTTATTGAGGAGAAAAAGGGGATTAAGCATCACCTTATTGATATAATTGAACCATATGAGAATTTCAGTGTGGCTGAGTATAAAGCTGCTGCGAAAAAGTGTATTAGTGAAATAATTCAACGCGGAAAAACTCCTGTAATTACAGGAGGCACCGGGTTATACATCGATGCTATTGTGAGAAACATAGACTTTAGTTTGAGTTCCGGTAATACCGGGTTTAGGGAAAAACTCGGTGACATCCTGAAAAGTGAAGGAGCCGGATATATTCACGGTATATTGGAAAAGAGAGATCCCGAAGCCGCAAAAACCGTACATCCGAATAATACACGAAGAGTAATAAGGTATTTAGAGATACTGGATGGATTCAATGGCACTCTTAAAGATTACATGGGTAAAACCACAATTGCAGCATCTGATTATGAGTACAGGATGTTTATTCTAAACCCCGGACGCGAATTAATCTATAAACAGGCGGAAAAAAGAGTTGACCGTATGCTTGAGGCCGGACTGGTGGAAGAAGTCAGAGGTCTTCTCGAATCAGGGGTGAATGAAAACTCACAATGCATGATGGGAATAGGTTATAAAGAAACAGTTGAATATATAAAAGGGAATTTGGATATAAATGGATATTGCGATTTATTAAAAAGAAACACAAGAAGGTATGCAAAGAGACAATTCACATGGCTTAAGAGATATGAACAGACTCATATTATTAATATAGACGAAAATATGAAGACAGACCAAATAGTGAAGTTAATATATGATGAGTTTACTGACATATGATATGGAAAGCAGTAAAGATATCGATTTAAAACTGCAATATTTTGCTTGTAATAGGGGGTTTTCTATTGTAGTATATTAGTACAGATAGAAAGGGGAATCATTGTGTCTAAATCAATGTCGATGAACTTACAGGATGTATTTTTAAATAAGCTTCGCAGGGATAGAGTTCCCTTAACCATTTATCTTACTAATGGTTTCCAACTGAAAGGGATTATAAAAGGTTTTGATAATTTTGTTATTGTTATTGAAACAGACGGTAAACAGCAGGTGGTTTACAAGCATGCCATATCCACCATATCGCCGATGCAACCAATAAACCTTATTTTCAATGAAGAAGCAAAAACTGTCTGAGTGTTTTCAGATAATTTAACCGGCATCTTTATCTTTGCCGGTTTTTGCTTGACAAAAGCGGGCGGAGCCTGCTGTTTAATTTACACAATATATTCATAGAGAAATCTGCGCTTTGGGAAACTCAAAGAGAAAATCCTTCATACAATTATGCGTAAATATAAATGAATTAATACTCTAAGTGAAAAGGACTGTCGCCTGTAACTTCAAATTCAATAAATTCAGATTTCTTCCCCGTCAGTTCAGCTGTTCGTTCATCAGGCTGACCGGTTCCGACGT